>NZ_CAWUDL010000024.1:0-78511 GCF_963920945.1 Anabaena sp. CCY 9402-a | reverse complement strand
TACTCACTACTCACTACTCACTACTCACTACTCACTACTCACTACTCAGCACTCACCACTCACTACTCACCACTCATTACTCATTACTCAGCACTCAGCACTATTTAAGATTCTCGAAGTACATAACCTACACCGCGCACTGTTTGAATGAGGCGTTTTTGACCTTCATCTTCGATTTTTAAGCGTAAGTAGCGAATGTAAACTTCTATGACGTTAGACTCACCCATAAAGTCATAACCCCAAACATTTTCTAAAATTTGCTCACGGGTTAAGACTTCACGGGGATGTTCCATCAGAAACTTTAAAAGTTCAAATTCCTTCATGGTGAGATCAACGATTCGCCCGTTGTAAATCGCACGGCGGGTAGCTAAGTCTAAAACCATATCCCCAAAACGCAACTGTTCTGTAGTATCAACATCAGGTTTGAGGTACAGACGAATTAACTTTAAAAAGTCTTCTGGGCGATAGGGTTTGAGGATGTAATCATCAGCACCAGCTTCTAGACAAGCTACCCGGTCATCAACTGTATCCCTGGCCATGAGAATCAGCACTGGCGATCGCATTCCAGCATTTCTGAGATTTTTACACAGTGCAAGTCCTGATTCACCCGCAAGCATTCGGTCAAGAACCACTAAAGCAGGTTGGCGATCGTGATAATACTGCAAACCACTGGCTGCATCATTAGCCAAAACAGGTTCATAGCCAGCCTCTTGCAAATCAAACGATAGCTGATTGGCTAGGCTATCATCCGTTTCGATGATCAAAACACAAGGACTGTGAGCAGGTGTCATAACCTTTGGGGACTGGGGACTGGGGACAAATCAATTCAAAATTAAAAATGACGCTCTCTACGAGACGCTGCGCGTTAGCGGAGCTTTCGCTTTAGCGATACGCGGACTCGCTCTAAGCGAAGCTATGCCGAAGGCTTTACGCTGCGCTAACAAAATTCAAAATTAAATAACTCCTGGGGATTGGGGACTAAGGTAATTCTACTGAAGCAGGTTTGGCAATATGAGGTAACCCCCAACCTAATTTTTCTCGTAGTATGCGGAAAAATTCGGGTGGTTGTAGGCGGATGAATTTGACGGTGTAGTGCGATCGCTCCAAATATACTCGATCCTCTGGGAAAATGTAACAGCCGCCATTACCATCCACTACCATGACTAACCGAGGAATATTAACTGGATAGATATTAACTGGTTCTGTGTCAGGAAACACTAAAGCCCTAGAAGCCAAAGAATGGGGACAAATAGGTACTAACTGCAATACAGGTACACCAGGTGCAACAACAGGGCCACCCGCACTTAAAGAATAAGCTGTAGAACCAGTTGGTGTAGAAACAATTACCCCATCCGCAGCAATATCAACTGGTGCATGGCGACCCACTGCAATTTCAAAATGACACATCGAGGTTAATGGTTCTCGATGCAACACCATCTCATTTAAGCACAAGGCTTCCCAAAGCACAGACTCCCCTCGTAGGACTTTAACCGTGAGCATAGCGCGTTCTTCAACTTCATACTCACCAGCCATTACCTGTTCTATTGCTTGGGGCAATTGATTCAGGTATGTTTCCGTTAAAAAGCCCATGTGACCAGTATTCACCGCTAAAATGGGAACACCGCAAGGAGCGACCTGACGGGACGCTGCTAACACCGTGCCATCCCCCCCTAGGACTATGGCAAACTTCATTTCTGACTCAAATCCAGGGGGTGTCAGACCATCAATAGGGGTGTGGCATACAGGACTTTCAGGATTAGAATAGCCCAATATGCCACCGACACTTGATGTAATACATACATCCCAACCGGCTGCGGTTAGCTTGTCTTTCAGTTCGGTAGCCACACGAACGGCTACCGGTTTAACGTCATTGTAGATAATGCCTGCTTTCGGCACACTCAAATATCCAAATAATAATAGGCTATGATTTTTCTTATGTAATCCTTACACATTTTGGATCACGAGTCATTAGTCTAGACTCAAAAGTCAACAGTCAACGGGAAAATAGGGCGTGGAAGAGCCGGGGAAGCAGGGAAGGTGGGGGGAGAAGAATCCAATCCCCAATTCCCAATTCCGAATAACTATTGACTATTGACTTTTTTCAACGGAGTCTTTTTAGATTTCTGCTTTTTAGTTTTTTCGTAGTCTAGCTCCTTGAGCTTTTTCATAATACGGTTGAAATACTCTTGGAGATAGCCTTCTAAAGTAGTTGTCTGTTCTTGTTCTAACCCAAATACTGTATACACTTCATCCATTGGCGCATTTAAAGCCTTACCACTTGCCAAGACTTCTGTAAACGCTAATCTATCCGCTACATTTAATCCCCACTGAAAAAAGCGTGCAATTCGGCGCACGGTACGCAGCAGATTAATAGGCATTCGTCTGACTTTGGCTTCTTTACCAGACAAGCGTTCACACAGATTGATAATTTCCTCTGCACTCCAAGCACGAGTTCCTACCACCGGGAAAGTTTGTTTTTCGGTTTCTGCTACACTCAAGGCACGCACTGCAAACTTGGCGATATCTTGAGTGTCCATATAAGCAACCGGTGAAGAATTGCCGGTTACCCAAACAGGTTGCCCTTCTAAAATAGGTATGCCATACTGGCTGATTAACCCTTGCATGAAGCCAGCTAATCGTAAGATTGTGTAATTTATTCCAGACTCGGCTAAAAATAGTTCAGTACACCGCTTAATCTCCATAAGTGGGACTTCTGGGTACTGATCGGCATCAAGAATAGAAAAGAATATAAAACGCTCTACACCCGCAGCCTTTGCCGCTTGGATTAAGGCTACCTGACCTTGCCAGTCTACCTGTTTAATAGTCAGTGAATCTGTAGCACGGGAGGTAGCAGCATCAATAACTGCTGTAACCCCTTCTAATGCGCCTGTGAGTGTTTCGGGGCGACACAAATCTCCTTTTACAAGTTCTGCACCCCATTCTTTTAAAAAAGCAGCCCTTTTAGCACTGCGAACCAAACAACGGACTTTATATCCCTCATCGATCGCCCGACGAGCCACTTGTCTTCCTAAAGTGCCTGTAGCACCGACTATTAATAAGGTCATGAGGGTATTAACAAATTTTAAACTTTTATGAAAAGAATCTTAACAGAATTATATCTGTAAACAAAAGTTTACTTCTTTTTAAGAAAAACGTCATTCATACGTACAGATTAGACAAAACAGCGTTGTCCGGTTAACGGACACGCTATTTTCCTAGGGAGAGTAAAGCTTTTTGTCTCTCGCCAACAGTCCTTATAAGGGGATTATTCTTCTGAACCTTGAATTTTCAGTAACAAAGCACCCAAAGCCCAACCCACGAAGATTAGACCGAAAGACAAGATAGCTGCGTTTAACATTTCGCCGCTCATTGATGTATTCTCCTTTGCGAATGGTGGATCTGTAGATTCTTATTTTTGAGTTGTTTCAACAGACTAGACTTGATGAATCAAATCTAAATCTTTGCTAATCTTACGACTCAGGTAGACTCAGATAAACTATGTCTCCCAGAAGCTCTGTAACGGCTACGGTAAGATTAGACCTGTGTAAATAATTCTAAACCAGTTTGATGGACAACCCCCTTGGGGGAAGTCAAAATTAAAGATTATTTGCGCTAGCGTCACCTCTACTTCTAGCCTTCTCTCAATTATTGATGACAAGAGCTTATGTATCAAATAAATCAAAGTAACTCAAGAAATTTACTAAATAAAAAACGGTTGCGTTTAGCGATAACTTTGGGAGATCCCGCCGGAATTGGCGCGGAGGTAATTTTGAAAGCTTTGGCAGATTCGGGAGTTGGTCAACACTGTGATTTCACTGTGATTGGTAATCGGGATTTGCTGGTACAGATATATAAAAGACTGAAGGGGAGTGAGAATTTAACACTTTTGGCAAATCCTGATGAGTTAAATGTTATTGATATTCATTTAGATACTGAGATTGAGGATGAGATTATTTTAGGGACTGGGAATGCAGCCAGTGGTGCGGCGAGTTTTGCTTATATGGAATATGCGATC
This sequence comes from Anabaena sp. CCY 9402-a, assembly GCF_963920945.1. Lineage (NCBI taxonomy): Bacteria > Bacillati > Cyanobacteriota > Cyanophyceae > Nostocales > Nostocaceae > Anabaena > Anabaena sp. CCY 9402-a. The sequence goes on along the minus strand of NZ_CAWUDL010000024.1, from coordinate 74,496 downwards.
GCACAAACTCTAGCTGGTAACTTTGATGGTATTGTTACAGCCCCCATTGCCAAATCTGCGTGGAAATCCGCAGGATATAATTACCCAGGACAAACGGAGCTTTTAGCCCAAAAGTCCGGTGTTGAAAGATTTGGGATGTTATTTGTGGCGCGATCGCCTTACACTGGCTGGACACTCCGCACTTTATTGGCTACTACCCATATTCCCTTATCGCAAGTAGCAAATACCCTGACACCAGAGTTATTAACCACAAAATTAGATTTATTGGTGGAGTGTTTAGAGCAAGATTTTGGCATGACTAGTGGGAGAATTGCGATCGCAGGTTTAAATCCCCACAGTGGCGAACAGGGACAATTGGGAACTGAAGAACAGGATTGGTTAATTCCCTGGTTGGAGTCAGAACGGCAAAAGCGTCCTAATTTCCAGCTAGAAGGGCCGATTCCCCCCGATACAATGTGGGTTAAGCCTGGTCAAGCTTGGTATGGTAATTCTCCAGGACAAAATCCCGCCGATGCTTATTTGGCACTTTATCACGACCAAGGTTTAATTCCCGTCAAGCTGATGGCCTTTGACCGTGCTGTGAATACTTCCATTGGTTTACCCTTTGTTCGCACTTCCCCCGACCACGGAACAGCATTTGATATCGCAGGTAAGGGAATTGCTGATGCTACTAGTATGAAAGCAGCGATTGAGTTAGCGATTGAGTTAGTTAATCAAAGGGTACAACCTTTCTTTCGACGTGAAAGCTGTTAATGTTAAGCGTTATACCTCTTTTTCTCCTTTACAACCTTAGTAAGATTAAGCTCATTTTATTTAAATCCAGCTTTCACAAGAAAATTCTCGTACTTGTTGCATTCTCTCAAAGTCACTATCACATGAAACGACAATCAACGAGTAACGTAAAGCTGTTGCAGCTATCCAAAGGTCATTTTCACTAATGCCAATGGTAGTTAATTTAGTTTTTCTACGTTTATTTTTCTCTTGTGGTCCAAATTGTTTGATAATCTCTGATTTAAAATCCCCGTAAATTTCTGTGGTTTCTTTGTCGATTCCATATAGCTTAATTCGGCTGAGGAACGCATTTATTTTAATTAAATTAGAGGCTTTTTGTTCGGAATTTTGCGCCATAAAGCGTAGCTCCCCGGCAACAATGACACTAGTTGCTAGTTGTACTTGACCAAGCGAACGGAAATGCTTGGCGACACTAGGCACACCTTCCATTAAGAAGGAACAGTGATTAGTATCAAGTAGATACATGATAATTAAGATACATAATTAAAATTCTAGTGGCATACGACTATCGTGAACCAGTTGCAGGCATTCTCTAATATCTGAACCTGACCAACTTCCCACAAACTCTAATAAATCTTGAGCAGTTGAACCTGTTAAATTATTTTCTGGTATAAGTGCTTCTTCTGTTTGTTTATTTACACATATGTCGGTTTGTTGATGTTTGGTTTGCAAAAACTGCACAAAGTCTAAAATTTCCTGTAATAGCGGTTCAGGTAATTTTTCTAGTTCTTGGGTAATCTGTTCTTTAATTGTCATTCTTCTGCTTGTGTTTATACAATCGTCCCACAACTTTAATATAGTGCCAGTCTCTCAGTTTGGTGCAAGAGGATGCTAAACCCGGATTTCTCACCAATTATTGCAACCTCAGTCCAGATTCCGTAGGGGCGGGTTCACAGATATCCTCGAATCATTCACGAATATTTTGCTCAACCCGCCCCTACTGTTTGTGAGAAATGCGGGTTAAGTATGCCAGCATTATGAGGTCTATGAATCCATTTTATAGAAATTATAATTAATGATTCATCAATAATTCCGCTTCCTATTAGTTCAACGTTACTCTTTTCAATATTGTTCTAAATTTTTATGAAATTAATATCGAAGCTATTTTTTGGCTTCGAGTAAAGGTAATTAATATCTTCGCAGTCCCAGTCATCCACTCTTTGATTGACTGGGATTTCGCGTTTTGTCCCTTAGATATTGGTTGGGTAGGCTAACGCCTAAAGTGGGTGAGGTTTTATAAATCTTTTCGCGCTCAACCATAGATTATTTTTTTGTTCCCTTCGGGTTGATGAGGGGAATATTCCCTGCGGGAATAAATCAAGATGTTGTAGAAAGATAGTCGCGCTCAACCAGAGGATATTTTTTTGTTCCCTTCGGGTTGATGAGTGTTGAAATTTCAAATAAATGAGGTGAAGTATGCCTGAGTTTTTGATTAACTTGTACTTATGTAATTTTCGATCCCATTGGAAAGTCAAACGTCCATGATTAACCTCATCCATCTCTTCACCTTCGTTTATGAGGTCTTGATTATTCTCTTCTAACTCCCGCATATAATGCCTGAGTATACCCCCGACAGCGATCGCTCTGGTTTTATGCAATTGGCGGGTTAACTCTAGAAACCATTCCCTATCAGCTATTAAGTCCGATTCTTTCACCTGATACTTGAGTATTTCGGGAATTAGCACTGTGGGGTCATGATGTTTGGCGATCGCGCTAATATGAATTACTGGCTGATAATCAATGCGTAAGCACTGTTGCCATAATGTCGCCCATTTGGCTTGAGACAAGTAGCCATGACTAAAATACGATGGCTGCACCATTGCCAAAATATGTAAATGTGGGTGTGCTGATGCTCCGTCTCTACCTTTGGTCACTTCAATAGATTTTACCCAACCTTTCGCTGGCCATGCTTTTAATTCAGTCAATCGCTTAAAAGCTTTGTTTATCTCATCCAAGGTGGTTCGGAGTTCGGTAATTTGGCAATTCTTCACAGTTAAAGTTATGAACAACCATCGATACTTGGGATAATCTGCAACAACCTCTGGAAGAATTTTATAGGCTTTTGCTTTCCACATGAGCGATCGCCGCCACTGACAAACCGGACAGTGACGAACCCGACAAAATCGAGTATGCAACAGCTTTAATTTAAGACTATTTTCCGAATCTTCTGGTAATAATTGGAACTCTAGCAATTCTGAACACCTCTTTACCCGCCAAGCATACTCATTGAAGAAATCTTCTTCGGCTGTAGCGTAATAATTAGAAACCTGTTCAGCATTGACTCTATGCTTATCCCAAGTTTTACCTATAGGGAGAATATCCGATAAATTCAGTACATCTTGACTGAGTAGAAACTGATGCTGGGACAATAATTCAAAACCAACAGAGCTTTTATTTGAGGCTTTGGTAGACGCCATATTCCCTGAGATTGTTGGGATTAGTACCCAAAAATAACACCAATCTCTATACACAAGCCTCAATATAATGACTTATGACCGACCTGAGTATTCATTTGCAAATTTATTGCAACTATCAAAACCAAGAGTGTAAATAAAGTGTAGCAATCCGCTTGATATTAGCAAGACTGTCTGTATGCAATTTAATGTTTGGATATGACAATTGTCTTTTATTCTGGGATTTCAAACTTGTAACCGTAGCCGCGAACAGTTTTAATAAACTCCGGGACACTAGTATCAGTTTCTAATTTTTTACGTAGCTGACCGATGTGTACATCAACTACCCGTCCATCTCCTACATAGTCACAACCCCAGATTTTTTGGATGAGTTGGGGACGACTCCAAGCTTGACCGGGATGGCTTGCCAAAAAATGTAGAATATTAAACTCTAACGCCGTTAAGTTGAGGGGTTTATCATTCAGGGTGACTTCCCTACCATCTGGGTTAATTGCTAGCTGTTTGAAAATCAGACGCTGTGAAGGAGATTGTTTAATAGAGCGGATACGTCTTAAGAGAGCTTGCACTCTGAGTTCTATTTCAGCTAGACTAAACGGTTTAGTAATAAAATCATCAGCACCAGCGGCCATAATTCTAATCTTATCTGTTTCTTCTGTCCTCCCAGTCAGAATCATCACTAAAACATTATTCCGACTCTGCATTTCTTGACACAGATTGTAACCACTAGTATCTGGGAGATTCCAATCGAGAATTACTAAAGCAGGGTCAAATTGATCAAATAACGCTAGAGCTGATTTACCATCAGCCGCCGACTCAATTTGATATTTACGGCTTAAAAAGCGATATATAAGGTTGCGAACACCAAAGTCGTCGTCTACAACAAGAATTTTAGGATTTGAAGCGGTCAGCATCACCATAATGTTCTAGCCTAATGTTGATTTGGCAATTAATTTTGCTGTCTGTAAAGCTCCTGAAGAGAAGCTACCCTGGAGATTTTTGATGCTCCATTTGCTCCTCATGAGGGGGTATTTATTCCCTCCTATTTCTGCAATTACGTAGAGTTACAGGCATTTGTTGCTATACATTGCCTCTGTACTACGGGGCTACACTTAATTTTCCATTAAATTTCTGAAAAGTTCAGCTATCTTATTGCGTACCAAATGTATGAGTTTCGTATAAGCTTGGTATGTTTTGATTCTTGGATGCTATAATCGTGAATCTTCACAGTTAAGAGAAATTTTGACTTTTAGTGTGTTCCTAAGTGTGTTTCTCTACCGATTAATCATTCTCTAACTGCTGGTGAGTGGCTGATAAATTACAGCCATGAAGAAATCACCTACGCAATCTACCTAACATACCCTACTCGAAACAACCCGATGAAGACTCCTTCTCCGGGTGTATACGAGTTATTTTCCAGATGGCATCTACGTATAAAAAATTACGTTTTCTAGCATTTAATAATATATTTTTCTGGGAGTATGACAAGCCGAGGACTAAAAGCTTCATCAGAAGGTATTAAAGCTGCAAAAACGGCTTTGACTGATAAAACCTTGAGTCAGCAAAAATTAGCAACCGCTTTAGGAATCACTCGCCAACCAGTTTCCAAGTTTTTTGCGGGTGAACCAGTTTCTCGTAGTTGTTTTGTGCAAATTTGCCGACAGTTAGGACTGTCTTGGCAACAGGTGGCTAGTTTACATGAAGATTGGGTATCTAAAGGCACGCTGCAACTACAGCCTAATAGTTTTGACTTCAATACTTTAGTGCAGGAATTGCGGCAAAAGTGCCAGGACAAAATCCAAGATCAGTGCAGCACTCTCCAAATGTTAGATATTGCACGGGCGATACCATTAGATGAAATTTATACCCGTGTCAGTGTTTTGGAAGAAATTACCAGTCAGCAATGGCGGGAGATTTCTGATCTTTTGCAAGAATCACCCCTAGAGTCTAATTTTTACCAACTGGGACAAAGCAACCATCGGCAAACATTACCAGGGTTGGAAGCCGGATTACGGTACTCAAAGTTGATGGTGTTAGGTAAATCTGGGTCAGGTAAAACAACATTTTTGCAGCATTTGGCGATCGCGTGCAATCAAGGTAAATTTCAACCTCACCATGTCCCAGTATTTATCAGGTTAAAGGAATTTGCGGAAGATGCACAATATGAACAGGAATTCAACATTGAGAAATACATTACCCAAGTATTTTACTCCTGTGGAATTGATGAGGAAGCCGCTTTAACTGTACTAAATAAAGGCAGGGTACTGATTTTACTTGATGGACTAGATGAAGTACCGCTAGAGCATACAGATAATGTAATTAGAGAAATTCGCAAATTTAGCCAGATTTATTATAAAAATCAGTTTGTTATTAGCTGCCGAATTGCTGCTCATAAATATAGATTTCCCGGCTTTAATGAGGTAGAATTAGCAGATTTTAATGCCCAACAAATAGAAGTTTTTGTCAAAAACTGGTTTGTCGCGGTGGCTAATCAGTCTATTAGTAAAGCTGAGGCTACTAGTAGTTTATTCATCCAGCACCTTAACTTGCCAGAAAACCAGCGCATTCGAGAGTTAGCGCGAGTACCCCTATTGCTACATCTCATCTGTTTATTATTCCAAGTTAAAGGACAATTACCATCTAATCCAGCTAAGTTGTATGAGCAAGTAATGAACACTTTATTGGTTAGGTGGGATGAAATCAGAGGTATTAAACGAGATAGTTTTTACGCTAATTTGAGCTTAAATTCTAAAAAAAAGCTACTTGCTCAAATTGCTGCTGTCACTTTTATCGCAGGGGATTATTTTTTTGAGCAGGAAAAACTTCAGAAGTTGATAGCTGAACATTTACCGACTATAGCCAATCTTGCTCTAGATAAATCACAAATGTATCTAGCTCACAAATCAGTGCTAGAAGGTCTATTATTTCAAGATGGTTTACTGGTGGAGAGAGCCAGGGGAATATACTCTTTTTCTAATTTAGGATTATTGGAATATCTAACTGCGAGAAACCTTGTTGAAAAGTACCAAGATACGGATTGGACATCATTAATATACCATATCACTGAAGAGCGTTGGTATCATGTCTTTCTGCTAACTCTGAATATGCTATCAAGTGTTGATGAAACTATTAAGTTAATGAAAAATCAGGTTGATACACTTGTAGTAAATGATCACAAAATACGCCAATATCTCATTTGGTTAAATCAAAAAAGCAATTCTACATCTATTAAAAATAACACTGCTGCTGTTCGCACTTTTTATTTTATTTATGGTTACACTTTTGGTATTACTGCAAATTACAGAATACAATGGAATTTTATTGAGAATTTAGCTTTTAACTCAGAAATGGCACTGGATGAGTTGCTGTTTAGCATTCTCAGTTGTGTGCATAAGTTAAAATTGGCTGAAGAAAATCATCTCAACATCATTCATGATTTTAACCATGCTCATGCTTTGAGCCTTACTTTGGATGAAGCTATTGACTTAGTTGGGGACGCTGAATTTAAACAAGAACTACAAAAGCTCAAAAAGCAATTACCTTGTACAGAAAGCAACTCAGAAAAATTCTATTTTTGGTGGCAGAAAAATAGCATATTTTGGGAACAAGCGGTCAGACGAAATTTTATTAAATATCGTAATATCGGTTATGATTGGGAGTTGAATAACCAAGAAATAAAATTATTGCAAGCATATTTCAATGCTAATAAATTAATCATCGATTGTCTTGAGAGAAATGTGAGCATTAACCAGGAATTAAAACAGCAGATTGAGGATGAATTATTTTTAGCGATCGCAGACACTAAAACCTAACAAAAATCTGCTGTGCTACTAAATCTACCTCCAGTATTCGCCGTTATTCATACCAAAGCCAGAGAACTTAATTCACGATCATTAGTTAAATTGCACATAATGCAGTAAGCAAGTAATAGTTAAGTTATGAATAGCAATTTACTAAGCGGTGTTATTCCCCCACAACCACCTATAGCAGCACAATCCGACGCTCATGTAGTGAAGTCCCGTCTAGAATGGGGTGAACCAGCTTTTACAATTTTGGATGTACGCGATCGCTCTATATATAATGAAGGTCATATCATGGGTGCGATGCCCATGCCAATAGATCAACTGGTAGATCGCGCCGTACCAGCTTTAGACAAAAACCGTGATATTTATATCTACGGTGCAACCGAAGAACAAACCACAGAAGCAGCCAGAATGCTTCGTTCTGCTGGGTTTAGCCATGTATCAGAACTTAAAGGTGGTCTAGCTGCGTGGAAGGCTATCGGTGGCCCCACAGAAGGCATTATTGAATCACAAACCCCCGCAGGTGCAGATGATTATAATGTCGTTGATCGCATGAAAAATCATATGGAGACGCAAGAAAAGGACGTGTAGAAATTAATTCGTAATTCGTAATTCGTAATTCGTAATTGCTCAGATTAATTACGAGTTACGAATTATCATTTGAATTATGGCTGCTTCTTTAATGCTCAAACAAATCTTTGAATTGTAATAAATCCAAAGCAACGATTGTAGGGAGAACTTGAAAACATTGTTGAGCAAGTTCCCAACGTTCTTCGCGTTTGAGCATAGCGGTTAACTTCTGTTGCACACCAATCAAATAGCGGACATCATTGGCGGCGTAATTCAGTTGCGCTTCAGACAAATTACTGGCGTTACCCCAATCGGAACTTTGAGAGCTTTTATCGAGTTCTACACCTTCTAACTCTTGCACTACATCCTTGAGTCCGTGACGATTGGTGTAAGTGCGAGCTAACTTACTAGCAATCTTGGTGCAGAAAATTGGCTGAACATGAATATTCAGATAATACCTTAATGTAGCGACATCGAAACGCGCAAAGTGAAATAATTTCAGGACATTTGTAGCTTCTAGCAGTTTCTTTAAATTGGGAGCTGCTGTTTGTCCTTTGGCGATGCGAATAGCTGTTACTTGGCCTTGGGGGTTACACAACTGAACTAGACACAAGCGATCGCGCTGCGGTAATAATCCCATAGTTTCGGTATCAACAGCCAGCACTTCAGACTGTAAATATTGGGACACAGCCGCATCACTCAGATCGCGATCGCTTACTTGAAAGTCTTGTAATGTCATGAATCACTTAATAATATATGCAGTTAGACATACATTATTATTGTGCAAAAAAACCACATTGCCATCTAGCGAGTACGCAGAAAAATTTGTGTAAGATAAACCTCACCTTTCTGATTAGCCGCGACACCAATTCCTGTAAGGTTGTAATTACCTCGGATATTCTTCAAATGTCCAGGACTTTCTAACCAACCAATCACCGCTTGATTAGCCGGATCACTATATCCCCGATTAAAAGCAAGATTTTCGGCAGCACTATTGTAGCGAAGAGGAATAGCATAAACTCGCTCCTCAAATCCGTTATGACTAAATGCGGCTTTTCCTCTAGCCATGTTTCGACTGTGAATTCTGGCTTGGCGAGTAATATTGGCATTGAGAGTTAGCTTTGGCAACCTCCTAGCTACCCGATATCGATTAATCTGTTCAAACACTGATTTTTCTAAAGCAGTAGTTTGAAACGCCGTAGAGCTAGCAACCTGACTAGAAACAATCGACAACGGTTGATCCTCAGTAGGTGCTTGTGTAGACGTATGGCCTGCGATGGGGGGAACAAGCAACCCTCCCGCAAGGACAAGCGTACTTAAAGCGATGCCAAAAGCAGTTTGTCGGGACATGCGAAATTACTTTGTGTACAGACTATAAGACCTATACTCTAACTTCTCATCTTTAGAATATAGAACAGGATACTTTTGGAGATTCATCGGGAAGTAGGGGAGCAGGGGATATAAGAAATAATCTTTTGGCTTTTGAGTTGATTAGTCCCCAATCCCCAATCCCCAGTTATTTAATTTTGAATTTTGAATTTTGAATTGATTTGTCCCCAGTCCCTTTTAAGCACGCATGAAAATTTGGGTCAGATAAACTACGCCTCGGCCGTTAACTGCAACACCAATACCAGTCACATTCGTATTGCTTTTGATGTTAGCAAGGTGTCCTGAGCTTTTTAGCCAACTTTGCACAGCACTCGTAGCGGGGTCTCTGTCTTGGTTGTAAGCCACATTTTCATTAGCTGATTTGTAAGCAACACCACTTGCTTTAAATCGCTGTTCAGCACCCTGATGGCTAAATGGAACTTGACCACTAGCCATATTCTGGCTATGACCTCTAGCTTGCTCATCAATAGCAGAATTACGTGTGAGTGCTGGTAAATTTAGGGAAGCTCTGTATTGGTTGATTTGGTTGAAAACTGACTGTTCTATAGAAGCAGCATTAGAGTTAGATTGTCCACCAGAAGAAGCGGGATTTGATTGTCCACCAGAAGAAGCGGGATTTGATTGTCCACCGGAAGAGGCGGGATTTGATTGTTCACCGGAAGAGGCGGGATTCGATTGTTCACCGGAAGAGCCGGGATTCGATTGTCCACCGAAAGAGCCGGGATTCGATTGTCCAGGATTATATGGTCTTTGGGGAAAAGATTGTACAGGACGATTAAATGTTCTAGGACGACGATTGTATTGTCCTGGAAAATATTGTGCTAGATCGTAGTTAATGGTTGAAGAATTTGGCTGAACAGATTGATTTACAGATTGAGTTTGTAAAGAAACAGCACTCGCTCCACTGGCGAGAACGAAACTTCCTAGAGCAAGACTATAAATTGTTGTCCGAAGCATTTTTCAAGCCATGTAGTTGTTGCAACCATCTAACCAGACTGTTATAAATTGAACAACTTCCCTCTGTGGTCATATATCTTTGGTTATAGTGACCTAACTACGAATATTCTCTGATAACTTTTAAATTCATAGTTTTTCATAAATGGGTAGGCGATCGCTAATACTCATACTTGCCCAATATGAATTTACTCTGATATTACTGGTTCTCAATCAAGCTCAAATAAATAGGTTTACAAATGCCTAAATTGGATTATTAGTTGATAGTAAATGTTTCTATATATTAAAATAATCATTCTTAAAAATGAACTTGTTACCTTTGGGCAAAAAAGTAGCTCATCAACCTAATTTTTAACTCTAAAAAAGCTCTAAAACAGTTAATGAAATTCATTTTTTTTCATTAACTATATAAATATTTAATAATTAGATTTACATTAGTATAGTTTTATGCATTATGAACAAATAAATTTGTTAGTCTTTTTAGCTCTGATTATTTATTAAACACGAAATAATCCACTGGATAAAATGTGAATTTAGCTGTGACTAAAAACAATATTATTTCTCTCTGAGAAGTTATTAAAAAATATTAATAATCATGCGATAAGGCAGAATTCAAGTTGTATTAACCTCTGGATGAAGTTGAAAAAAGTCTGACTTCATCCAGAGCGTAAATTCTCATGTAATTTTTTGCCAGTAATCTAAACACTAATTTGGAGAAAAGCCAGATATGAATTTTAAACAAACTATAGCAATGGGAGTGTTAATCGTAGGAATGGGATTTTCTGGGATGAAGCCAGTAAATGCTAATTCTCCAATAACTCCACAGCCTTCCTCATTTACCATTGCTCAACTAACAGAAGCAAGTTCTCCCCTTTATGGAACATGGAAACTTACCTACAGTGTTGATGGCATTGTTTATGAAAGTATTCTGAGGATGGACGGCTATTTGGGAGCGATGAGAACCCGATATTTTCATCCCCAACGACGTAGAACTGTAGCCGTTGATCAAACAATGGAACTTAAATCTTCATCCAGAGGATTAGTATTATTAGGATATAGTCCCGTTGTCGCCGGGACAAGAACTCCAGCCGAGTATAACGCCGATAATTTTTTGTTTCAACTCCGCCCCGATGGTTCATTGCTAGTTTATACGTGTGATAATGCCTTGCAATGTTCTGCGGTAGATATAGAAGCAATTCAATAGGGACATATGGATATAGGGGTGCAGGGAAAAAATTCTTTCCCAGTCCCCAATCCCCAGTCCCCAGTCCCCAATCCCTATTTATGCAGGATTAAGAAATTTAGCTACGGTTTGTACATCCTTGTCACCGCGTCCAGAGCAGTTAATGATAATTCGGGGACTACCGCTTAGTTGGGGACACAAAGTTTCTAAATAGGCGATCGCATGGGATGTTTCCAGGGCTGGTATAATTCCCTCCAGCTTAGATAATCTTTGGAATGCTTCTAAAGCTTCTGCATCAGTCACACTGTAGTATTCAGCGCGACCAAGATCCTTCAAATAGCTGTGTTCTGGGCCAACACCAGGATAATCTAACCCTGCACTAATTGAGTGAGCCTCAGTTACTTGTCCATCTTCATCTTGCAACAGGTAACTCATTGCCCCATGTAATACACCTACTCGTCCTTTTGTCAAGGTAGCAGCGTGTTTTTCTGTATTGACACCTTCTCCAGCCGCTTCTACCCCTATCAACCTCACAGATGTCTCACGCACAAACTCGTGGAATAGTCCCATCGCATTAGACCCACCACCTACACAAGCCATAAGAATATCCGGTAAACCGCCCCACTTTTCTACAGCTTGAGCGCGAGTTTCTTCACCGATGATGGCATGAAAATCACGTACCATCATCGGGTATGGATGGGGGCCAGCTACTGAACCTAGAATGTAATGTGTTGTTTCCACATTTGTCACCCAATCCCGGATAGCCTCAGAGGTAGCATCCTTGAGAGTACCTGTACCTGCTGCCACTGGGCGAACTTCTGCCCCCATCAGCCGCATTCTAAATACATTTAAAGATTGGCGTTCCATATCGTGAACGCCCATGTAAATCACACATGACAAACCAAAGCGAGCGCAAACTGTGGCAGTAGCAACACCATGTTGTCCTGCACCTGTTTCAGCAATGATGCGTTGCTTACCCATGCGCTTTGCCAACAATACCTGACCAAGAGCATTATTAATTTTGTGTGCGCCTGTATGATTTAAGTCTTCACGTTTTAAGTAAATTTGCGCCCCTGTGCCATCTGGACGGGCATAATGAGCGGTCAGGCGTTCCGCAAAATACAACGGTGTGGCACGTCCTACATAGTCTTTGAGCAGTTGTTGTAGTTCTGCTTGAAAACCGGGATCATGACGGTATTGCTGATAAGCTACTTCTAGTTCCGCTAAAGCAGGCATTAATGTTTCCGGGACGTACTTTCCGCCAAAGCGTCCAAAACGTCCTTGTGCATCGGGAACTGGAATAGTAGAGGGAGAACTTGGAGATAGGGGAGTGGTAGTCACGGAAATTATGTTAATGATGGGATAGCCTAATTATTATAAGTAAAGTCTGAATCAGAGAGAATATACTAACGCCGTAGGCATCGCTTGGTTTTGTGATGTTAGTCTAGAATTTGATTCCTAGTACAGCTTGATATTGCCTCTAAAGTCTTTCTCCATCAAAATTTTATGTCTTCTTCCAATTCCAACTCTGCCGACAAGCGTTATACCTACCGCGAATTTGGTAACGACAACCCCGCCGCCACAGAAAGAGCAACTCCAGAATTACCGCCAAAACAACAAAATCTGAGAGTGCAAGCCACCCGTTCTGGACGTAAGGGTAAAACGGTTACAGTCATTACTGGTTTCCAAACCAAGCCAGAAATCTTGGCAGATTTAGTCAAAACCTTAAAAACTCAATGCGGCACAGGTGGCACAGTTAAAGATAATGAAATAGAGCTTCAAGGCGACCATAAGCAGAAAATTTTGGAAATTTTGATTAAGCTAGGCTATAAAGCAAAAATTAGTGGTGGCTAGTGCAGCTACGCGGAGGTCAAAAGTTAAAATTCAGGAATCAGAGCCAATTCTAGAGTAGTTATATCAAGAGCAGCCGTAATCTCACAAGGAGGTTGACATGGATTTAGTGCGGATTTTATGCGCGATTTTCTTCCCACCTCTGGGAGTTTTTTTACAAGTAGGGATAGGTAAAGACTTCTGGATTAATATCCTGTTGACATTGTTGGGTTATTTTCCTGGAATTATTCATGCGGTGTGGGTAATTGCGAAGAAATAATTCAAAGTTTGTAGTAAGGGCTTTAGCCCTTATTCTGGAAGAATTTAAGAAGGACTAAAGTCCTTACTACAAACTAGATAAAAGCCTCATTCAAAATAAAGCTAAAACTTGAATGAGGCTTTCACTATTTAAAACTTGATTGCAGGTAGGCTAGTTATTCTAGCTTTGAACTCAGCCTACAAATCGGGGGGTAAAATTACTTCGTCAATGGCATGGATTACACCATTGCTCGCTTTAATATCTGCCTGGCTCACTTTGGCATCATTGACGGTAACACCAGTGTTAGGATCAACTTTGACATTAATCGCACCGCCTTCAACACTTTTAACTTCACCTGATTTTAAATCAGTTGATAAAACATTACCAGCAACAACATGGTAAGTCAAAATCTTGACTAATACTTCTTTGTTTTCTGGTTTGAATAACTCTTGTACAGCGTCTTGTGGTAATTTCGCAAATGCAGCATCAGTAGGTGCAAACACTGTTAAGTTATCTTTGCCTTGCAGAACTTCGCTGAGTCCAGCAGCTTTGATGGCTTTGGTTAATACTGTAAAAGAGGGAGAAGACTCCGCCAATGCTAACAAAGTTTTGCCTTGAGTTTCAGTTGTTCCTGCGGCTGGTGTCTCAGGTGCGGTGGGTGTTGTCGCTGGGGGTGGTGCTACTTCAGTCGGTGTGGTGCGGCTACCGCGATTATAAGGAGGCTCGTTAAATATGCTGGGTCTAGGATTTAGTCTGCCATTCCCTGGGGCTTGTGCTATCTGTTGTTTGTCATTACCCTTTGTGAGTTCTATCACATTATCAGGGGTAGATTGACTCCGGTTATAGCGAGCTTCTTGGAGAATAGTAGGATTGGGATTTAATACCTCTTTTGCGCCCGATGGTAAGCTGATCAGGAAACTAACACCTGCTAGACTTACTACACTAGCAAAATTAGTCAGCAATTTGCTGTAGTTGAGCTTCATAAATTTTGTTTGTTCTAATTTTACAGCGTTTACATTAAAGATTTATAACATCTTACTACCAACAAAATCTAACCACGGCAGTAAGATTTTTGGGTAAAAATATGATTCTTCAGCTTTGAATGTAGCTTTAAAGCAGGTTCAGACTAATTGCAAGAATTTTTCAACTAGATCAATGATCAGTTAAATTAAATACTAAAATGCTAATATTTACTGCTGTCCGCACATTATAGCAAATCTAATTCATGTGTGCTATTTTACGGAATAGCTGTAGAAATTGCGATGATCATCGATACGAAAAATCAGTTCTACTAAGATAGCAAAAACTATAAAAGATGACAAAAAAACAATTTTTCGAGCAAATAAATTAGGTAATAATTAATTATTTACTCAGGAAATTTACTAGAACTAAAGATACAATTAGAAAGTTCATAAACTCATTAGTTGCAAGGTATATAAAATGTTGGAATTATACCAGTGGGAACTCTCTCAATACTCGGAAAAAGTGCGGCTAATTCTAGACTATAAAGGTTTAGAATACCGCAAAATTGAGGTGACACCTGGAATTGGTCAGGTAGAACTATTTCGGTTGACTGGGCAAAAGCAACTACCAGTATTAAAGGATGGTAGTAGATATATTGCTGATTCTACAGCAATAGCTAAGTATTTAGACTTAGAATATCCAGATCGTCCTCTAATACCACAAGACCCCAAAAAACGGGGCTTAACTTTATTAATAGAAGAATGGGCTGATGAGTCAATTGGTATCAAGGGTAGGAAAGCACTATTTTCGGCTATCAGTCAAGACCAGAATTTTCGTAAGTCTTTATTACCAACCTCCACACCAGATATCCTCAAAACTTTAGTGGAAGGTGTCCCTGGTGATTTTATGACTATGTTGGGGTTTGGTGTAGGATATACGCCAGAGGTGATCAAATCTGCGATCGCAGATTTAAAACAAGACCTAGAAGCAGTCAACCTATTGTTAGTTGATAGTCCCTACTTAACTGGAGATGAACCCACCCTAGCTGATTTAGCAGTCGCAGGTTTATCTATACTATTAAAGTTCCCTGAAGGAGCTTACCTAGATTTACCCGTCACCATTCGAGGTAAAGGTGTACCATCTATAGCAGACAACCCTGATTATGCAGCGTTTTTTGCTTGGCGCGATCGCATCTACACCCAATTTCGCAAACCATTAATTGGCGTTCCCCCGACTGGTTCTGCGCCGACTTCTATTCAGATTGAGTAGATGAGGGAGTAGGGGGAATAGGTGACAGGTGATAGGTGACAGGTGACAGGGGGGGACTAATGGCTATTAACTCATACCCAATTCCCAATTCCCAATGACTAATGAAAATTTGCCACAACCATTAGGTTCAGTAATCCAAGGTTCTTTGACTGGGGGTTTAGAAGTGCGATTACACCCCGATATTTCCGTTGAGGATATGCGGGTGGGTAAATTTTTAGTCGTCCAGGGGATGCGATCGCGCTTTTTTTGTATGCTGACAGATGTAGCATTGGGTACTGCTAACGCCCGCATCATCGCTAGCCCCCCCAGTTGGGAAGACACGTTTTTACGAGATGTGTTAGCTGGTAGTGGAACATACGGGACGATTAACCTCTCACCCATGTTGATGTTCACCCCTGAATCCCATGAGTCTTTTTCCACCACAGATGGTAAATCTGTAAACCCCTTTGTCCCATCCTCTACTAATCTGGCTTCCTTCCAACCCCAAACTAGTACCACGATGGAATTACTCCCCGTGAAAACTATTCCTAGCCACTTCAGCCAAGTTTATGAAGCTAGCGTGGAAGATTTTCGGCGGGTATTTGGTTGGGAAGATGACCCCCAAAGGCGGAACTTTTCCATCGGTAAACCCTTAGATATGGATGTCCCGGTGTGTATCGATTTAAATCGCTTTGTGGAACGTAGTAATGGGGTATTTGGTAAATCGGGTACAGGTAAATCTTTTCTCACACGCTTACTCTTAGCCGGTGTTATCCGCAAAAATGCCGCAGTCAGCTTGATTTTTGATATGCACTCTGAATATGGCTGGGAAGCCGTAGCAGAGGGTAAAAACGTCAACACAGTGAAGGGACTCAAGCAGCTTTTCCCTGGTAGAGTCGAAGTTTACACCCTTGATCCTGAATCTAGCAAGCGTCGGGGGGTGCGAGATTCCCAAGAACTCTATCTGAGTTATGAACAAATCGAAGTCGAAGATGTGAAATTATGTAGTCGAGATTTAGGCTTATCAGACGCGGCTTTAGATAATGCCAACATCTTATATAGTGAGTTCGGCAAATCTTGGATTGTCCAACTGCTGAACATGACTAATGAAGACATTGAGATGTTCTGTGACGAGAAGCGGGGACACAAAGGCTCAATTATGGCCTTGCAGCGCAAATTATTGCGTTTAGATGGACTTAAATATATGCGGGCAGTTTGTCCCCAGAATTATATTAGTAAAATCTTACAATCCTTAGAAGCTGGGAAAAATGTAGTAGTAGAATTTGGTTCTCAGTCGAATATGCTCTCATATATGTTGGTGACTAACATGATCACCAGACGGATTCATGAGCATTACGTCAAAAAGGCTGATAAATTCCTACAAAGCAAAAATCCTTGCGATCGCCCCACACCATTAATGATTACGATAGAAGAGGCGCACCGCTTCCTTGACCCAGCCATAGTTCAAAGTACCATCTTCGGCACAATTGCCCGTGAACTGCGAAAATATTTCGTCACACTTCTAGTAGTTGATCAAAGACCCTCTGGGATAGATAATGAAGTCATGTCCCAAATCGGCACTCGCATCACCGCTTTGCTCAACGATGAGAAAGACATCGACGCAATCTTTACAGGTGTTTCCGGTGCTGGTGGTTTAAGGTCTGTGCTAGCAAAGTTAGACTCCAAGCAACAAGCCTTAATCTTAGGTCACGCCGTCCCTATGCCTGTGGTAGTAAGAACCCGTCCCTACGATGCCACCTTTTACACCGAAATTGGCGATACCGCTTGGGAAGAAAAACCAGATGAAGAGGTATTTGCAGCTGCTGAACTAGCTAAAGCCGATTTAGGTTTCTGAAAATCACTAGGGGAATTAGGAATTGATGCGATGTGCAACGTATTTTTGAAACCCCTCTCCAAACCTCTCCCCTGCAAGGAGAGAGGCTTTAAATCTTGCTCCCATTCCCTTGTAGGGAAGGGGTTGGGGGTTAGGTTTGAGAGAAAGTTGCACACGGCGTTAATTAGTTTTTCTCTATCAGTCAACAGCCAACAGTAGACCTATTGCAACAGTCCGAAAATGAGATGTTTCGCTTCGCTCAACATGACAGCTTCAGCATTTATGTAAGAGGACTAGTCAAGTCCACAGTCAACAGTCAACAGTCAACAGTTCCCACAAAGAACCTATTAACTACAAATCCCCAATAGCTAATTCCTAAATTTTACTGTTCGTAACTTCCCTCCATTATCTTGCCCTACCCAGTTCGGTTATCTCCCTACTTCCATGCAACAGCAGAGGGGGTTTCCACGTCACTATAGATATAGTTAGCTGAAGAAAGGAAGTAAATTTTTTTAACAAACAAACCATTTTGGATTATAATATATATCCATCTTCGGGCTACTTTACTATCTGCCTGATTTGTTCTACGATGAGATAAGTAGAACTCATACTGACTTCGGATTGAACAGTTGCCACTAGCAACTAAAGAAAGAATTCTTGAAAACAACCCAGATTGC
Organism: Anabaena sp. CCY 9402-a; assembly: GCF_963920945.1. Classification (NCBI taxonomy): domain Bacteria; kingdom Bacillati; phylum Cyanobacteriota; class Cyanophyceae; order Nostocales; family Nostocaceae; genus Anabaena; species Anabaena sp. CCY 9402-a. The sequence continues at coordinate 56,583 of NZ_CAWUDL010000024.1, read as the reverse complement.
TTGTCAGAGATTCAAAAATGTAGGGAAGCTAGGGGAACATATCTCAAGGACGCGCCTTCTGAAAAATGGACATCCGCAATGTGAAAGTTTTGGTAGCGCGTCATGTTCTGTGATATCTGACTAATTTCCACTGTCAGATTTAGTTACTCAAGATTGATTGTGTTTAGGGAGTAGAGGACAACGCACCAATGCCTACTGTTAACACCCATAATGAAGACCTGAACGCCAAATTCACGGCTGATATGGTGCGAACCTATCTGCGAGAAATTGGTAGAGTTCCCCTGCTCACCCGTGAGCAAGAGATTGTTTACGGGAAGCAGGTGCAGCAAATGATGACACTTCTAGACGCGAAAGAAGCCTTAGCGAAGAAGTTAGAACGCGAACCCAGTTTACCAGAGTGGGCTGATCATGTTCACCAATCGGAAACCGAGGTGAAACAGACCGTAGCTCAAGGTAAACGCGCCAAGCAAAAGATGATTGAAGCGAACCTGCGTTTAGTAGTAGCGATCGCCAAAAAATACCAGAAACGGAACATGGAGTTTCTGGATTTAATCCAAGAGGGAACTTTAGGATTAGAGCGAGGCGTAGAGAAATTTGACCCGATGCGGGGCTATAAATTCTCCACCTACGCTTACTGGTGGATTCGCCAAGCAATTACCCGTGCGATCGCTCAACAAGGTCGGACAATTCGCCTACCCATCCATATTACCGAGAAACTGAACAAAATTAAAAAAGTACAGCGCGAACTAGCACAGACTTTGGGGCGATCGCCAACTCCGGCAGAAATCGCCAAAGAACTAGAACTAGAACCTGTTCAGATTCGTGAGTATCTGAACATGGCGCGTCAACCAGTTTCTTTAGATATACGAGTGGGTGACAACCAGGATACAGAACTGCAAGAAATGCTCGAAGATGACGGCCCATCACCAGAGTATTACACCACCCAAGAGTTCTTACGCCAAGACTTGAACACCTTGTTAGCCGAACTCACACCCCAACAGCGAGAAGTGGTAGCACTACGCTTCGGTTTAGAGGATGGTAACGAACTGTCTCTAGCAAAAGTCGGCGAGCGATTAAACCTTAGTCGTGAAAGAGTCCGCCAATTAGAGCATCAAGCCCTAGCTCATCTGCGTCGCCGTCGAGCTAATGTCAAAGAATACGTTGCTAGTTAAATGTAGAGTACGTCTCTATAAGGTGATGCGCCTCCTGAACCCAGGGGGCAATTTTTTGGGAAAATTTTAACGTAAACCACTGGCTAAGATTCCCAAAATTTTATTAACATCTTTAAGATAATATTCACTTAAATCAATATAGATAACTTCTCCTTCTAATTTGAGAAATTGCCAAATACTGCCAGTTGTGACAGTTCCATAAATTGTAAAATTTTCATTACCAGTGCGCTCGTTAAAAATTTTCGCTGCTAGCATTTCTGCTATACATTGTCCTAACCCAGCAGTGATATTTTCCTTTTTGGCTTCCACAATAATAATTGACTAGGTTCTATATCTGGTGAATTAGCAAATATGCCCACATCTTCAATAGTATTTATTTGAAATTTTTGTTTAATTTTTTCTAAATTAAAATCACTATATGCCATATAATCAGTTCACCCTAGATAACTATAGTAATACCAATTCAAAGCTCTTAGGACTTACGCAACTGGCAATTTTTCGCGTAGGGTGTGTGACGCTGCGAAAGTATTTGAACTTAGTCATGAGACTTATAGCGTCACGCACCAACTATCGATTGTGACACTTGCGTAAGTCCTGAAGGACTAAAGTCCTTACTACAAACGTATCAAAATTAAGAAATTTTAATGTAGGGTGTTTTGTCGCACAGCGCAACGCACCGCCAACAATTCAAGGTGCGTTAGCCTACGGCATAACACGCCACTACTATTTACATTTTTTCATATACATTAGATTTTTCTCACCAATTTACTTAAGTATAAAAACTCATGTCTGTAGGATATTCAAAAATAATTGCACCTTTTCCGAAATTGAATTATTTGCCGTTGTAGATATCTATGTACTTAACAAAGCGAGACGTTATTGAGGCGAAACGTCAATTTTTTTAACATATTAAATATAGCAGCAAGATGTCAAACCCTCTCAGTGCATGGGATTTTACGAGCGCATCCCCCAATAGAATGAACCTTCTGGGTGAAGCGTTAATGTCTTTATCAGTGATAAGGTAGGACTATCATCGGAAATTGCATAAAAACTCATTTTTTAGCTGTTTGTTATTCTCAGAAATTTTAATCAAACCTTTGACCGAATCTTAAATAATAGAAACTTAGGTATGGTTTAAGTGAATCGCTGAGGAAGTCGTTAAGTTTGTAACAGGAGAAGTCGGGTGCTTAACAACATATCTAACCTTTTTTCTTTGCGCCAATTGACAATCCCCGCCATTGGTTTAATTTTCACCCTTGGTGTGGTGGGTGAAAAAACTTTACTAAATAATCAGATCAAACAATCGCCTCACTCTACACAAGCGATATCTAGGACGGGTTATGCTTACGCTGCGACTCTCCCTACATCGACGCAAAAAAAACAAGATAGTTCCTCGACTCCTCTGCTAGTGCAACTAAGACAAATTCGTGAGCAAAGAAGTCAACTGCGGACAGTAGCCAAAGACACTGAAAGCATTAACAATCTTCAGTCACAGCAATCAAGACTAGTTTCCTCTGTCAGTTTAGAGAAGAATATTAATACTCAAAAAGCTGCTAAAAACTCAGGAAATAGCCAAAAAGTCAACGTACCTACAAAAGATGGAATTTATCTATATGGTCAATCAGCACAACCAAACCAGATAGGCCAAGGCTATGTTGTATTTCAAAAACGGCAAGGTAGATTAGTGGGTGCATTATATATGCCTAGGTCTGAGTTTAGCTGCTTCCAAGGCACACTCAACCAATCTGGAGAGTTGGCAATGACTGTAACTAGTACACCAGATGCCGGTATTTCACCAGATGTAGCTACAGCTAGTAGAATACCTAGATTTTCCAGCGATGAGCCAATGACTTATGCCCACTCTGTAGCCCTGCAAGACTATCATCAGATTAACTCTATTAGTGGAGACGATCGCCGCATTCTCCAAATGTGTACTCAACGTTAACTGTCACCTGTCATTTGTCCCCTGTCCCCTAATTAAAACTCAATCCCTGGTTGCGCCTTGACGTTTTGGTCACGAAAAGGATGCTTAACCAGAGTCATTTCTGTAACTAGGTCGGCGCGGTCAATGATGGCGGCTGGTGCGCCTCTACCAGTGAGGATGACGTGTTTATTGGCTGGTTTCTCTGCTAGACCAGCTAACACTTCATCTACTTGTAAATATCCCATTTTCAGCGCAATATTGATTTCATCTAATAGCACTAGCTGAAAATCAGGGTTGCGGATGAATTCTAGTGATTTTTCCCAAGCTGCGCTGGCTTTTTCCAAATCGCGATCGCGGTCTTGGGTTTCCCAGGTGAAGCCTTCCCCCATTGCGTGAAATTCTATTTGGTCTTCCCAAAGGCTGAACACCTTTTTCTCTGAAGGTTCCCACGAACCTTTGATGTATTGGACAATGGCTACTTTGTAACCGTGACCAAGCGATCGCAACACCATTCCCAGTGCGGCGGTTGTTTTCCCTTTACCGTTACCAGTATTGACAATAATTAACCCTTTTTCTGGCACAGCTGATGCTATGCGTCGTTCTTGTACTTCTTTACGACGCTGCATTTTTTCGCGGTACTGTTCATCAGTCAGATTGGCTGACATTATTTCATCAATTAAACGCTCAATTTCCTTATCTGATTCTAATGCTTCTGGTGTATCACTTGTCATCAAAGTCATCCGAGGATACAGAAAATAGATGTTACAACTAACAAAACCAAGAAAAATTTGTGCTGAGATTAATGAGCATCTGAGGTGAATCTGGCAGAGAAACAAGAAAATTTTGTGAAAAAAGACTGATATTTTTGACTAAATCTGCTCCTGTTGGAGATGTTGCGTGCATGATTTAGTGTGAGATTGTATAAGAATATATCTGGTGAATCTGTATAATTGTCTTCTAGCACCTAATTTTTGCAATTGAGTCTTGAGGATTTGAGTATGTCTAATCAGATTGCTCTAGAAAATATTGATAATATACTCACCTTTTTAACATTATTTTCTCATCAAGACTGCCAACTATATGACATACAAACAGAACCTCTAGCGTTAGACTCCTACAACTATTCTAAAGAATTTAATAGATTCATCACAGCACTTTATACAGAAAAATTTGTCATATCTTTTGATTGGACAAATTGGCAGCATGAAGCTAATAGTTTTGTAACTACTCCTGAATTATTAAATGTAGCCGATATTTCTACAATACAGAAATTATTTACTAGCCACGTTCGTCAAGAACGTTTTTGTAGTGGACATTTAGCACAACTCATAGATAATGGTCATTTCTTGACAATATTGCAGCGACTACAAGCAATCCGCAAGGGTTTAATTTGAGAAAATTCTGACAAATCTAGCCAATAGAATTCAAAGTAATATTACTCTTCTGCAAGCCCTAATTCTAGCTAGTCGCACAAAGAGCGATCGCTATCTTCTAAAGCTATATTAGTTTTCAAATAATCTTTGACTAAATTGCAACCATAAGCTGGTGCATCTAAGTTGAGAATGCGCTGCAAATTCCAGATAATTAGTGTGTTGTCATCACCGCCTGAAGCCAGCAACGTTCCATCGCGGCTGATAGCAATTTTCCTAATAGCTGCGGTATGTCCTTTGAGGGTTGTTAGTTCTGTACCATCTAGCTTCCATAACTTAATGGTAGTATCCACACTAGCAGAAGCAAGTATTTTGCTGTCGGGACTAAAAGCCACTCCCCAAATCGCAGCTGTGTGACCTTTGAATGTTTTCAACAACTTACCATCAACAGTCCATAACTTAGCAGTATTGTCGCCACTTCCAGAAGCTACCATTTTACCGTCTGGACTAAAAGCAACTCTCCATACTGCCGCCGAATGTCCAACAAGAGTTCTGAGTAACTGGCCATCCAGTGTCCATAACTTTACATTACCATCACCACTGGCTGAGGCAACCAGCCGACTGTCAGGGCTAAATGCAACCTGCCACACTTCAGCTTGATGTCCTTTAAGAATCTGTGGTGCAGACTGATCACGCTTCCATATCTGAGCAATTTTATCAACATTGGCGATCGCGATCGCTTGACCATCAGGACTCAATACTGCGCCTGTGCTTTTGCCATAAGGATATTTGTAACTAGCGATTAAACTACTGTCTCGCTGCTTGACTTTTACCGTATCATCGTGAGCAGGAAGAGCAACTAACTTGCCATCCTCACTGAATGAAATCTCGAAAACTACGCTTCCTTCAGTCCAAGTTTTCCGTAATTTGCCTTGGGGACTCCAAAACTTAGCAACTTTTTCATGACTGGCTGTGGCGATGGTGGAACTATCGGAGGTAATAGCGATTGACCAAATCCCTGCACCATGAGCCATCACACTCTTCTGGAATTGATTTTCACTTTGCCAGAGTCTGACTACGTTTTCTGCCCCCGCCGAAGCAATAAAGCTACCATCAGGACTGAAAGTTACGCCCCAGACAGACGCACTATGTCCTCTGAGGGTTCTCAGTTCTGTACCATCAATGTGCCAAAGTTTCATACTTTTGTCGAGACTGGCACAGACAATAGTCTGGCCATCAGGACTAAATGCTACTCCCGCAATACCCGCACTGTTACCTTGCAAAGTTTTATCCAGGCGATAGCTACCATCTGTACTGTCCCGTTGCCAAAGTTTGACAGTTTTGTCTTCACTCGCTGAAGCAATAGTCTGTCCGTCAGGACTGAAAGCAACTCCTATAACCCAACCTGTGTGACCTTCCAGAGTTTGTAGAGCTTTGGCATTTTGCCAGCCTGTAGCATCTCGTTGCCAAATTTTCACTGTTCCATCTAGATTTGCAGCCGCGACAGTTTGACCATCAGGACTAAAAGCAACTCCCCAAAACCCCCATTTGTAACCCGAAAATGTTTTGAGTAAAGTCCCGTCTTGTTGCCAAAATCTTACTGTTTTGTCCCAACCAACAGAGGCTAAAAACTGACCATCAGGACTAAAGGCGACTCCCCAAACAGAAGCAGTGTGACCTTTAAATGTTTGAGAGACACGCCACAGTGCATCTGTGTCCTGCCGTTTCCAGAGTTTAATCGTACCATCCTCACTCGCCGAGGCAAGTATCCGACCGTCAGGACTAAAAGCGATCGCCCTGACTGCTCCCTGATGACCTAGAAGAGTTGCAACTGCTGTACCATCACGTCGCCACAGCTTAATTGTTTTATCTATACTGGCTGAAGCAATGAGAGAACTATCAGGACTAACTGCTACGGCCATAACTGCTGCTGTATGACCGACAAAACGGTTGTACTCATCTGCACCATAAACAGCTTGACGCAGTACATTCTCTACCTGATGCTGAATATTCGTGTTTGGTTTTGCTAGTTTTTGCAGCCTATCTTTGGCTTTAATTGCTTCTATAAGCGCATCTAGCTTGCGATGTGAGGCAAATAGTCCCTCAGAAGAAGAGACAATCGCCCGAATTTCACTGTTTTTAGCTTGAGTTTCGCTTTTCAGAGATCGGCGGTACAAAATGAAAATTCCTACCCCTAAACTTATAGAAATGAGTAACTTAATACACATTCCAATTAGCAGAAATCTTTGCAATTTAGCAGTTTTTTTCTCATGTACCAGTCGTGCTTCTACTTCTTTAGCCTTTGCTACCTCCAATGCTGTTCGTACTTCGCGCTGTTCGTATTCTTGACTAGCGGCAAAAAACTTATAATCGAAATCGCTCAAACTTTTACCTTGCGACCAATTTTGAGCATCTTTTAAAGCTTGCCCTCGCAGTAACCGGGACTCATCTTTATAGCCCGATGCTACCCAAGCATTGAATACTTGCGAGTAAGGACGCAGATTGTCTAATTGCCTTACCACCCATTCAGAATTAAAAATATGCCGATAAATGGGATTTTTAATCTTGAGGTAGCCGTTGTGTTTCTCGACTAAACCAGATAACAATAATTCTGTCTGTTCTCGACTGTCATCGATGACTATAGGAGCGTTAGCCTGCGCCTTTTCTCTTGCTGTCTCCGCTTGCAACACCTGCTGATAAAGGCCTAACAACCGCCCTGCCCGTTGTTCGTTGAATAGGAGGCGATCGCGGATCGTGCGGAGGTGTTCGGGATCGTCTTTGGCTTTCCAATGTTGAATAATATGCTTTTTTACCAGTTGCTCTAGCCAATATCCTTCTGTACCTGGGGGTAGATTAATTTTTTTGGTTGGTGTTTCCCCAGCAATGTGAACTACTAACTGACAAAGTTTTTGAGTCAGAAAAGGTTGTCCGCCTGTCCAGGTAATAATCTTCTGTAGAATTATCTGGGGTTGGCTGATTACTTGTGCTAACCCTGACAGCAATGGTGTAGCTTCGTCTATTTTAAAACCATACAACTCAATTGCTGTACCAATATTGAAAGGTGTGCGACGCTTGTCAGCAATTAGGTCGGATGGAGTGACTACCCCAAACAGTGCAAATCCTAAACGTTGAAATTTCGGATCGTGCGCTCTTTGGTTATAACAATGACGAATCCAGGCAAAAAAGTCACTGGCTGAAAAGCTCAAGCTCAACAAACTATCAATTTCATCAATAAAAATAAAAATACGCTGATTTCGTTTTTGGCACAATAACACCTCTTCTATAAACTGATTTAATTTCTGTACAGGGGAAAGACCTGCTTGCATCTCCCACCACTGTTTAAAATTGACTTCTTCAGCCAAATTTAAGCCGTAAAAAAGACTGATAATAACTCCTTTGTACCATTGTTCAGTTGTTGTATCCTCACTACCTAAACGAGTCACATCTAGATAAACACAGTTATGACCTTCTTTCGTCAGATGATCCCTTGTGCGATGTAGTAGAGATGATTTACCCATTTGGCGAGAATTAAAGACGTAACAAAAATCGCCTGCTTTGAGACTGGCATAGAGATGTTCGTCCGCGTGACGGATAACATAGCTAGGATCATCACTAGGGAGACTACCGCCAACTTGGTATTTCATGTCAAATTCTGATATCAAACAAAGAGATTAACACAATGGTCAGCAATTTTTAGATACTTTATGCCGATGAAATAGATATACTTTACAATGCGATTTGCTCCGTTTAAGTACATTAAATTTTAGTCCCATATCGCTTAGTTCTCATTAGGGAAAAACCAATCATATAATTTACGGATTTTTAGTTTAAATGTCTTAACTGTCTTTTTATTGCTTAACTTTCTGCTTAAATGTCTTAACTATCCTTGCATTTTAATTATAAAAGTATAAGTATAGTGACATGAGTTCAGGGTAATTAATCTGCTCTCATGTTTAGTCCAAAATTTTAGAAGATTTTCAACATCTGCGTGAAAAAATATGATTCCATAATCAAGGAGATTTGTAATTTTTAAATCTCCTTGATTATGGAATTTTAGTTAAACAATGGCAGATAGTTGTTTTTTAAAATAAGCAAGGTAAAGTTCACAACGGGGTAGGACGCGATCGCCATCAAAGCAAATCAATCCTAAACTTTCGAGTTTATAAGTATCAACAGGATCAAGAATCATACTTTGTTGTGCAAATACAAGCTGAGTATATATTTTTACTAAACTAGGATTAGTTTGTAGTCTTAACCAGTGTCGCCGTAAGTGATGGCGGTAAATTCCACCATTGGCGATCGCTTCGTGTATGAGGTCTTGTAAGGTTATATTTTGAGAGACAAGATAAAACAAAGCTAGTTGAATCAACGCTGGATGACCGCCAACAAGAGACATCAATTGAGCAGGTTCTTGACCAGAACTCCAGTCGAGTCCATATCTTCTAGCTAAATATATGACTTGTTGCTGGGTAAATTCCTCTAGGCGAATAGGGAGTCCAATATTAAATGGCGATCGGTTAATATTTAGAGATAGATACTGTTCTGTAGAGTAAACTACTACTAACTTCAGCTTCTGCCAAATTTTATCTTGCCGTGCTTCTTCGCACCAGGAACGCAACAAAGCGAAAAACTCCTGAGCAATGTGAGGATATTCAAAAAAGCGATCCACTTCACTCAATACCAAAACTATGGGACTTTTACTCGCCTTGAGAATATAGTTTTGTAAGTAAAAGCTACAGATCAACTTACAACCAAACTCCTCATCCCAATTATCGTGAAGTTTAGGGTCAATCCCCATTTCTTTAGCAATTTGCCAACACAGACAACGCAAAAGCTGATTTAAGTCAGTTAAACATTGGTCATCAATCTGGTAGCAATTTAGATTGACAGTGCGATATCCTTGTGTCTGTGCAAAGTTTAACAGACGCAGTACCAAAGAAGTTTTACCCATCTGTCTGGGAGCGCGAATCCGAATTACACAGCCTGGTTGAGTAATTTCTCTATAAACTAATTCCTCTACCGGCGGACGCTCTATATATAAGGTGGAATCCAAAGGTACTGGCCCATCTGGATATGAGAAACAACTTTCTAATTCGTCACTAGAGTATTGAGACGGATTATCTTCTGGTGTAGACAAACTCTCTGTGAAGAAACTAGATATTTCGGTTTCATTCTCTTCACTCAGGGCAATGTAGTCTTCTGCCTCTAATTCTAACTTAAAGGTACTAAAGCACAATTTGAGCGTTTTTTGATCTACACCTTTACTTAAAGACCACAATCGACTCAGAGTTTTGCTAGAAACATTGATCCGGTTGCCCAGTTCTGATAAAGTTAGCCGATTACCTTGGTTTTCTACAATCTCCCAAGATATAATCGCTTCTTGCAATCGTTGTAGACCTTGAGAAGTTAAGATAACTCCTCGTTTTCTCTTAATCTTAGTTTGTTTCATTTCCATAGGCTGTGTACCAACAATTTTTGTGGACACAAAATTTATTTGTTAAAGTCTGGTTATTAAATCACTGTGTTAATTCAAACAACACATTGCTTTGAATTAGAGAGTTTTCGTCAAATATTTAGCATTTCCAGTTTGATTAGCTGCCAAAACCAGCGACAGAAATGTTGCCCAAAAATTGGCTATATTTTACTCAAGCAAATAAGAGATATAAATAAAATTTGTTGCCAAACAAGCTAAAGAGGTTAAATACACATAAAACGCACATTTTAAGGCATAAATCGCTAAAATGTAGGTTCTAGTAGGGTTTTAAATTGTCTAGGCTTTATTTAGCCACAAATTCGTTGCTTTACCTTTATTTGCTCTGTTTTAATTTACTTCAGATATTTACGTAGGATTTTGAAGTTTTCATGAATTTATCTATGGAAACTATAGACTATCTCACAAACAAATTTACAGCATATTAACATCATAGTAAACAGTTCAGACGCATTTGATGTGCTGATTCGCCTTGAACTTGTTGTCGAAACAATACGGAACTTCCTCAGAGTTATTACAGTGATGGCTGTTCAAGTCCTAGAGTTAAAGATGAAGAATATAGCGATCGCACAGACCTGAAGCGAAGGTTGAGCGGGAATTTTTTGTTTTCTTGACGGACTCAATGTAGTCTATTTGTCACTTACCAAGGGTATTAGAATTAACACAGACTTAAGAAGTTCAGGGTACTTCAATCAATTACCTGTTTTCTCATAGACTTAATCTGTCCTCGCTTAGTTTTACTGTCGATACGTTTTCTTTGAGAACTGCGAGTTGGTTTAGTGGGTTTGCGTATTTGGGGTAGTATGACCGCGCTTAGTATCAGTTGTTTGAGTCGTTGCAAAGCTTCCTCACGGTTTTTCTCCTGGCTGCGGTATTCTTGAGCCTTGATGACAATAACCCCCTCTTGGTTAATGCGTCGGTCATTTAGCTTCAGAAGCTGTTCTTTGTAGAAAGCAGGTAATGTTGAAGCTTCAATGTTAAAGCGTAAGTGGATAGCAGTAGAAACCTTGTTGACATTTTGACCCCCTGCACCTTGAGAACGAATCGCGCTAATTTCGATCTCGCTATCGGAGATGCTGATTTTATTAGAAATTTGTAGCATAACTTAATATATGATGTTATTTAGGACGATAGCGCGGATTGTAGTCCCGAAAGCGATTATGTTCAGCCCTCCATAGGCGTTGGCCTTCCGCCCACCGGAGGCGTTGGCGTTCCGCCCACCGGAGGTGATCGCAGAATTACTAGGTTAGTGTCTACTAGGTCATCAAATTTGAATTGAGGGATCAGCTTTTTTTGTAGTAAGGACTTTAGTCCTTAGAAAAATCAGGACTAAAGTCCTCTCTACGAGACGCTACGCGAATACTACGAACCGTCAAAACTAACTTGATAGACTACTACTAATATTTTACAGAAACACTCGGTAAGATGAAAAGTGCTGTTAGCGGAAGCGGGGTGTTGAGCAGCGTGCCGTTAGCGGGAGCGCGGCGTTTAGCCGGTGCTGAGTGGCACGCCGACAATTCCTACATTCAGTCCATGCCAGAAATTGCCGAAACATAGTTAACATGAGATTCGGCGTATTTACTATTCGGGAGTCTCAAAATGGCAAAACATTTGGGTAAAAAAATTTCACCCATACCGATGTCAACGGATATTAGTGTGGTGGATTTAATTGATAATTACTTCACCGCCTATAACTCGGCACGTTTGCGGGAAGCCTGCCAAATCATGAGTCGTGATGTACTTAAAGATGGTGTCACCGTGGGAGTTAGTCTTTCCGGTGCAATGACACCAGCCGGTTTTGGGGTGTCTGCACTAGCACCTCTAATTCGTAATGGCTTCATTGACTGGATGATTAGCACTGGTGCAAATCTTTACCATGATATGCACTATGGCTTGGGTTTTGAGTTGTTCGCCGGCAATCCATTCTTAGATGATGTGAAATTGCGGGAAGAAGGCACAATCAGAATTTATGACATCATCTTTGGCTATGATGTCTTGCTAGAAACCGACGCATTCATCCGTAAGATACTGCAAGCTGAACCTTTCCAAAAGCGCATGGGAACGGCTGAGTTTCATTATTTGCTAGGTAAGTATGTGCGGGAAGTAGAGAAGCAATTGGGAGTGCAACATTCTTGCTTACTAGCTACAGCCTATGAATGTGGCGTACCTATATATACATCTTCCCCTGGCGACAGTTCCATTGGGATGAACGTAGCGGCGTTGGCGTTAGAAGGTTCGCAGTTGATATTAGATCCAGCCATTGATGTGAATGAAACAGCTGCGATCGCCTACAATGCCAGAGAAGGAGAAGGTAAAAGTGCGGCTGTCATTCTTGGTGGTGGTAGCCCTAAAAACTTTTTGCTACAAACCCAACCGCAGATTCACGAGGTCTTGGGATTAGAAGAACGGGGACATGATTTCTTTGTCCAGTTTACCGACGCTCGTCCTGATACTGGTGGTTTATCGGGTGCAACACCTGCGGAAGCGGTTAGCTGGGGTAAGATTGACCCTGATGAATTACCCAGCACTATTGTTTGTTATACCGACAGCACGATTGCCCTACCGTTGCTCACAGCTTATGTCCTCAAGCAGTGCCAACCCCGCCCCCTGAAGCGGTTGTATGATCAGCTACCCACACTATTTGATAAACTCCGCACCGATTATTTAGCAGCCAAAGACCAACCAACAGAGAAAGTTGTCACTGATGCAGAGGTAGCAACTTATCCCTGTGGGACGCCCATTCGGAAATAGCCTGTAGAGACGTTGCATTGCAACGTCTCTACTTTAACCAAACCGTATTACACCCCTAAACACTCCCATATATTGGAATCGCTGCGCCTCGGATATCCTTAGCTGCATCTGAGCCTAAAAAGCAGATTAATTCGGCTATAGATTCAGCTTTTACCCACTTATCGGCATTTTCTGCACCCATAGCTTGACGATTTTTGGGGGTATCAATCACCGAAGGTAAGACGACATTAGCTGTGATATTTGTACCTTTAGTTTCATCTGCGATCGCTTTTGTAAAGGCTACCACACCAGCTTTCGCCGCAGAATAGGCAGCTAGTTGTCCCGCAGGTTCTAAAGCTGACCTAGAACTGACGGTGACAATGCGCCCATAACCATTTTCCAGCATCTTTTGCAGGCTGTACTTGCAAGTCAAAAAAGTGGTATTCAGATTGATGGCAAACTCATGCTGCCAACTGTCATAACTGTATTCGTGGGTTTTGCCCATTGAAAAGCCTCCTACCAGATGAATTAACACATCAACCCGTCCCATGCGGTTGATGATATTTGCTACTGAAGACTCTTCTTCCAGGTTAGCGGTGATAAAATTCACCCTGGCGAAATCTGCGGGAGGGAGAATTGCTTTGAGGCGTTCGACTTCTTGGGGATTGCGGTAAGTAATCGTAACGTCAGCACCTTGAGCCAGAACTGCTGGTGTAACACCTAAACCAAGTCCACCAGTCCCGCCAGTGATTAGCACTTTTCTGCCTTTCATAAAATATGAGACCCTCAGAGCATCATGTTTAAGATACCGCGAATAGGGGATAGGGGATAGGGGATAGGGGACAGGGGACAGGAGACAGGAAACAGGTTACGAGCATCTCCAGAAATGAAATATGCGTTATCTAGAAACCTTGTAGAGAGAGATGTAGCATTGCTACGTCTCAACTAATTAAAGAATTGTGCCTACGTCGTTTTTGGAGATATCTAATATTTCTGTCACCTGTCACCTGTCACCTGTCACCTCTTTTTTCTCAGGAGTTTAAAAATTACTCAATCTTTAAATTGAAAGGCAAACGAGCATAAACCCCTTGGGGGTCGTTCATATTTTGCATAATTGCTAGTTCCTGTTGGATTTTTTGAAATTCAGCAGTTAGGAGATTAGTTGGCTTAGTGTCTAATTTCTGCACACCTAAAACGGTGCTGGCTTCTTCAATTGCTCGCCCAAAAAAACGTTCCCCCAATGTGCCTTCTTTGGGATATTCTTGTAACTGCCAATCTTTGCCGAGTTTAGCTTGTTTGGCGGCGTATGTCAGGGCTGCATTTAAACCACCAATTTCATCAACTAAACCAATTTGTTTAGCCGCTACACCAGACCAAACTCTACCTTGAGCAATTTCTGCTACTTTTTGTTCTGGGAGTTTGCGACCTTGGGCAACTTTATTAAGAAATAGATTATAAATGCGGTCAACACTGCGTTGATAAAGGGCTAATTCTTGGGATGATTTGGGACGCGCAAAGGTTTGACTATCAGCATAACGAGCAGTTTTTACAGAATCCCAGGTAATACCATTGTCATTTGCTAGCTTTTGACCATTGAGTAACACCCCAAATACACCTATTGAACCTGTAATAGTATTGGGTTCGGCAAAAATGCGGTTGGAATCGCTGGCTATCCAGTAACCACCAGAAGCGGCGACATCTCCCATCGAGACGACAACTGGTTTCACTTGGCGAGTTAGTCTGACTTCGCGTTGCATCACTTCGGAAGCTGTAGCACTACCACCAGGACTGTTAATTCTTAAAACAACAGCTTTGACATTTTTATCTTGGCGGACTTTGTTGAGGATAGTAGCAAAGCGATCGCCTCCTATTTGTCCACTGTCACCTTTACCATCGACAATTTCACCCTCAGCATACACTACAGCAATTTTATTCTTAGCTTGGCGTTCTACAGGTAAAGACTTGTTAGGGACTTCTGCATACTCAACTAAATCGATTTGGCGGAAAGTTTTATCATCTTTATCGCTATTAGTTAATTTCTTTAAGTCAGCCACGACCTCATCAGTGTATGCTACTTTATCTACTAAACCGTTAGTTTTAGCTGTCTTGGCTTCCAATAATGCTTGAGTATCTGCGATCGCTTGTAACTTTTGCGGAGTAATTTTCCGGCTTTTACCTACTGTGGTGCGCCATTCTCCCCAAATATCATCTAATAATTTCTGAGTTTGTTCGCGGTTTTCGGGGCTAAGTTTATTCAGTAACAAGGGTTCGACTGCACCTTTGAATTTCCCCACACGGACAATCTGCACCCCAATCCCATACTTTTGTAATGCACCTGCTAGAAATAATGGTTGGCTACTCAAACCGTTAATTTCCATTGCACCAAAGGGATTCAAGACGACGGTATCAGCAACGGAACTGAGATAATATTCCTTTTCGCCCCAGTCCACACCATAGGCGACAACCTTCTTCCCCGCCGCACGGAATTCTTCTAAAGCTTTACGAATTTCTTTAAGAGAAGCAAAACCTAAGCTACTCGTCCCACTGCTGCGTGTTGCATCTAGATAAATACCAACAATCCGCGAATCACCCTTAGCTTTTTCTATGGTGTCTAGAACACTACGGAGTGTCATTCGTTCATCTCTTACTCCAGACAGGGTATTTTGTAGCACCTCGCCAGAACTAGGTTTTCTATCAGTGATGTTCGTTGATAAGTCAAAAACTACAACTGACTTATCTTTGACTGTGGGGCCTGGATCTTTAGAACTAGCAATAGCTAACACCAAAAATAAAAATCCGACTGTACTGATACCAGAGAAAATCATGAGTCCTAGTACAGTCCCGACTAAGCTAGCAAAAGTTTGTTTTAAAAAGTTATTCATTAGTTTTTAGTTAATAGTCATTAGTGTATTTTTCTCCCCCTGCTCCCCTGTCCCCTACTTCCCCCCTGTCACCTGTCACCTGTCACCTGTCACCTGTCACCTGTCCCCTGTCACCTATCCCCTGTCACCTGTAAACTATTTGAGTGTTTCAACTCGGACAGGTTTGTGTTGCCTGTACAGAATAATACAGTAGTGATTTCTGCAATTAGTACCTCAGCTAAATCTTGCAGTGCTGTTTCTGATTCTACTGCGGCTTTAAGGAAAGGCATAGCCAAACCTGCGATATCTGCTCCTAGTGCGATCGCTTTGGCAACATCTAAACCATGACGCAACCCACCGGAGGCAATTAAGGGTATATTGGGTGCGATCGCTCTGATACTCGCAATACATTCTGCTGTCGGTATTCCCCAATCTGCAAAGGTTCGGCCTAAACGTCGTTGCAGTGCGTTTTCTGCTCTTTCTCCTTCTACCTTTGCCCAAGACGTACCGCCTGCACCAGCCACATCAATAACAGTGACTCCGGCTGCTATCAGTTTCTTTACCATTGCGGCGGAAATACCATTACCTACTTCTTTCGCAATCAATGGCACTGATATCTTACTGCATAAATTATCAATTTTGTCTAGTAAACCGCGAAAATTAGTATCACCGCTAGGTTGAATAAACTCCTGTAGGGGGTTGATATGCAAAATTAAAGCATCCGCCTCTAACATATCGATGATTTGCAGACATTGATCTAAACCATATTTGTAGTTCAGTTGCACCGCACCGACATTGGCAAACAAAAGAATATCCGGTGCATACTTGCGAACCGCAAAAGTATCAGCTACTTGGGGTTTTTCTACCGCCACTCGTTGAGAACCTACACCCATTGCCAATTTATAGTTTTGGGCAACTATGGCTAAACGCTGGTTAATCATTTTCGCTTGTTCAGTTCCCCCAGTCATAGAAGAGATTAACAGGGGTGCGTTGAGAGGTTTGCCTAAAAAATTTGTCTTGATATCAATGTCGTTGCGGTCTAATTCTGGTAAACAGCAATGAGTGAAGCGATAGCGTTCTAGTCCGTTGGTGATTTCGTGACATTGTACATCTTCTTCTAAGCAGATACGGATGTGATCTGCTTTGCGTGACTGGGTTTGGCCTGATGTGTTATTAGACGCGTTCACTGGTGGGTATGATTTATAGCTTGCGATTACTATTGTATGGTTTACTCAATCTCCAAGTAACTCGCAACATCTCTACTTTCGCCTCTGTGTTCTCCGTGTCTCTGTGGTTTAAAATCATCCATCTAACCACAGAAAGAAGATATTAAAATTTGTTAAAAATGGCAACAAAATCAATTCATCGGGCGATCCATATTATACAGGCACTAAGACAATCAAAGAGTTGATTCTAGAAAGCAAGTTAAATGCGGTGAGGAGTAAAAATCATGCAACCAAAACTTAAACATATTATTAACACATCAATATTGGGTATAGCATTGGTCGGTAGTGCGATCTCTTCCATAGAGATATTCACACCACAGCAACCAGCTTTCGCCAGAGATTCATTAGGGCAATGTATTCAAAACCTCAGAAACCGTGGTGTTTCTGCACGCGAGGCGGCAAACATTTGTAGAAACCGACGGGATAGGGATGATAGGGATGATAGGGATGATAGAGATGATAGAGATGATAGAGGTGATAGATATAACAATAGAGATAGAAGAGGGAGAGAGCGGTATATAGAGCTACGTTCTAGGTCTGGTCGTACCCGCGAAGGACGTTGGCGTTACTCTGCTCCTGGTGTGCCTTATGAAGCTATGCAAAGAGCCGGGTGTCAACGCATTTCTGGGGATGATTGGCGTTGTTCTACACCTAGAATCCGAGTGCTAATCCGAGACGATAGGGATCAGTATCCACGCCAAGACCAGAGGACGCAGTATATAGAGCTACGTGCTAGGTCTGGCCCCACCCCCGAAGGACGTTGGCGTTACTCTGCTCCTGGTGTGCCTTATGAAGCTATGCAAAGAGCCGGGTGTCAACGCATTTCTGGGGATGATTGGCGTTGTTCTACACCTAGAATCCGAGTTCAAGTGACAAATAGATATTAATTGAAGTCGGGGATTTGGTTTCTCATGAATGATTTAGGATGGCTCTATGTGTGACGAGTAAGTTACCCAATTTTGCGAACACCTACGGTGGAGCGCAGCCCATCGCCATCAATTTAAAACATACTAATGAGTAAAACCCCAAAAATTGACCGTCAACGCGAACACCAAGCCAACGAGCGGACTTTTTTAGCTTGGCTACGTACTTCTATAGCTTTAATTGGCTTTGGGTTTGCGATCGCTCGTTTTGGGCTATTTTTACGTCAGCTTAATGTTGTCATAACACAAAAGGAAACATCCGTAAATCCCTGGTTTAATTCAGAAAACTTAGGGATTATGTTAGTCGTTTTCGGTATTGTCACTATCGGTTTGGCTGCATGGCGTTACAATCAAGTGTTTTGGCAAATTGAACGCAGTGACTATCAACCTAACCGTTGGGCAGTTTGGATTATGACTGGAGTAGTCATGATTTTAGGATTCTTGAGTATTCCTTTGCTTCTATTGCGAAATCATATTTCCCCTCGCCCATCATCTCCCCTTCAGCCCCAATCCCGCAATTTTCAACGTTGAAGCATTTTCTCGCAGGATACAGACTGTTTTTGAGTTTAACTCAAATGTATCAATCTCTTAACCTACGCATGATATTTATACAAGAGTTTAAATATATTTACAGTTTTTAACTCTATGTAAGGGGAGAGATAGCGACATGGAAACTCAAATCGACCAATTGCAAACTTACATTCCTTCAACTGTATCTTCTCAGGAGTTACTTCTCATTGATAACGTGATTGTCGGTACACCTTTGAAGGATGTTCTCTTGGGGACTCCCTGGAATGATCTGATAATTGCCCTCGCAGGAGACGACCATATTATCGGCAGTGTTGGCAACGATATCTTAATTGGCGGCACGGGACTTGATACTGTTGACTATAGTGAACTAGGTCAGGCAGTTACCTTAGAAGCGACTGGGATTATTAAAAAAGGCCAAGCTGGCACAGATAGACTATTTGAGATAGAGACTATCATTGGAGCGAAGGGAAAAGCCAATACTATCGATGCTTCCACCAGCACAGGTACAACAACATCTATTAGCGTTAATCTGGCAGCTAACAGTCTAGTTGTCAATGGTGTTCCAGGCATTGGGACGCTGAATTTTACAGTTCAAAACTTTGTCAACGTCATTGGTACTGCACAAAATGACAGCATCATTGGTGATAGTAACAATAACCTGCTGATTGGTGGTCAAGGCAACGACGAAATCTTTGGACTCAACGGTGATGATACAGTGCAGGGTGGAGATGGTGATGATGTCATTGGTGGAGGCTACAAAGGTAGTATCTTCACCTCCAGACGTAGTGATGGCAACGATATTTTATCCGGCGATAGTGGTAATGACATCTTAATCGGAGGAACTGGTAACGATTTCCTTGATGGCGGTACTGGTTTTGATACGGCTGACTACAGTAATTTGGGTGTTGCTATTACCTTACAAACGTCTGGGATTGTCAACAAAGGCATTGCAGGTACAGATCAGATCCTCAATATAGAAAGCATCATTGGTGCAAAAGGACAAGCCAATAAAATAGATGGTTCTACCGGCACAAGTACAACAACTTCCTTCAACGTTAATCTGTCAACTAACAGTCTGATAGTCAACGGTGTTCCAGGGTTGGGTACGCTGAAATTTGACTCTCAAAACTTTATCAATGTCACCGGAACTTCACAAGATGACAACATCGTTGGCAATAACCAAAGTAACTTATTGATTGGTGGTAGAGGAAATGACCAAATTTCTGGTCTTGGTGGTAAAGACACCATCATTGGTGTTGATGCTACAAATCGCCAACCAGGTATCAACGAAGTAGATATCCTCACCGGAGGTGCAGACCCAGATAAGTTTGTGCTAGGAGATCAGAGCAATCCTTACTATGTAGGTGGTGGGGGCTTTCTAGGTCTGAATGACTTCGCCTTAATCACAGATTTCCAGACTGGTCAGGATCAAATCCAACTGAAAAAGTTAGGAAATTATGTCTTCGGACGCAACTATATTGCGATCGCTAATCAATTACTATTAGAGACTAGCAAAAACTCCGATGATTCTCTGCTAGTCGCCACTGTAGATGAGATTGTCCAAGCTAACGGTGTCTACGATGCTTCTAGTCGGAGTAATCTAGAATCTTCCTCAATATTTTCTAGTTTTGATATCGTCTCAATTTTTGCCACTAGCTATAGCCTCAGTGATATTCACTTTGTCTAAAAAACTGTTGGTGTAATAGGACAGGCAATCTGCAACTACACCAAACAATTTTGCTATCCAACTATCTAGTCATATACCGACTAGCCATTTGGATAGCATCAGCAATATCAACATCGCCATCTCCATCTGCATCCAAGAAGTTATTCAGTATAGGATTACCGGCAGTTTGAGGATTTTGAGCATTAGTACCAGATTGCAACAAATTCAGCACTAAAGGCACAACCACAGGTAGCAATTGTTGAATAGTGCTAGCGTCTAAACCAGTGCGCTGGGCTGTTACTCCTGCTACTTGTTGTTGTGTGTTTGGAGAGAATAGCGAGCTTACTGCTTGGGGGTCAAAAGAAGTCCCCGCATACTGATTAACCAAAGCTTGGGCTGATTCGTTGCCCTCTGTGGCTTGCTTTTGTTGCAACGCACTGCGTACATAATTACCCACAACGCCCACAACAGATTGGATTGTTGCAGGATCTGTGCCAGTTGTATTACTCAAATCCTGTACAGTTCTGACAATAGTTTGTATTTGACCCATATTACCTTGTAAATTGGGGTTGCTCACAGCACCGAGAATTTGATCAAACAGTCCCATCGGTTGATTTCTCCTGATTGTGTTCTTGGCAAAGACAGAAAGACCAGGAAGACGAGGAATAATTTTGATTAATACCCCCAGTCCCCAGTTCCCATTTTGCAAAAATCCTGCCGACAAAACTAGGAACTTAAGGATGAGAAATGGGGAGAGCGATCGCAAATTCTAGCTCTGAGTATGATAATGACTAATGCTGAAACTATTAAGATGAGAAGCATCTGGGTAATGAATATTTAGCAATGCCACGAATCCCTTTGTCGCGCCTAGTTACGCTAATTGTTGGTTTAATCGTCATTCTGGGACTCGCCCTGTGGCTGATTGATTCCCTGTCTCGCCTGTATTGGCAGTTATCCTATTCCCCGTTTTTGGGTAATCTGCTGCTGTTGCTGCTGATTGTTCTGGTAGGGGCTTTAGTTGCTGCCTTTGTCTATTACGTACTAGTATTGCAGTCTGGTGAACAGCGTTCCCGCCGCAGCCGAAAACGGGTGACACCAGCACAGATTCCCGTTGTCAAATCTGACGCGGCTTCTTCCACCCTGCAAGCTGTACGCCAACAGGTAGCGCAAATCCAAGATGAAGTCACACGCCAAGCTTTGCTCAGTCGGACAAAAGAAATTGAATCTAACTTAGCTAGGGGTGAGATTCAAGTGGTGGTGTTTGGGACAGGGAGTGCAGGCAAAACTTCCCTGGTGAATGCCATTATGGGGCGGATGGTAGGCAAGGTAGATGCACCAATGGGGACAACCACTGTCGGGGAAACCTACTGTTTGCGGTTGAAAGGATTGGAACGCAAAATCTTAATTACCGATACACCAGGGATTTTAGAAGCTGGGGTAGCGGGAACGGAACGGGAACAGTTAGCTAGGGCGTTGGCGACAGAGGCAGATTTACTGTTATTTGTAGTGGATAATGACTTACGGCGATCAGAATATGAACCATTGAAGGGGTTAGCAGAAATTGGTAAGCGATCGCTTTTAGTTCTCAATAAAACCGACCTGTATACTGATGAAGATAAGGAGTCAATCTTAGCAAGATTGCGGCAACGGGTGCGGGGATTTATTGCTACAAATGATGTCGTAGCGATCGCAGCTCATCCCCAATCGGCTCAACTAGAAACTGGGGAAACCTTCCAGCCCGAATCAGATATTGTCCCCTTACTCCGCCGCATGGCAGCAATTTTAAGGGCAGAGGGTGAGGATTTGGTAGCAGATAATATTCTCTTACAATCTCTGCGGTTAGGAGAAGAAGCCCGTAAACTCATCGATGCCCAACGTCGCCGCCAAGCTGATAAAATCGTCGAGCGTTTTCAGTGGATTGGGGCTGGTGTGGTATCAGTTACGCCTTTGCCAGTAGTAGATTTACTAGCGACAGCCGCCGTCAATGCCCAAATGGTCGTAGAAATTGGCAGAATCTATGGTTGTGAATTGAACATGGAACGGGGACGAGAGTTAGCCCTGTCTTTAGCCAAGACTATTGCTAGTTTGGGTATAGTTAAAGGAGCAATTCAACTACTCACAACAGCTTTGCAGCTAAATGTGGCTACATTTGTGATTGGGAGAGCCATTCAAGGGGTGACGGCTGCATATTTAACTAGGATTGCCGGTAAAAGTTTTATTGAATATTTTCGCCATGATCAAGACTGGGGTGATGGTGGGATGACTGAGGTGGTACAGCGACAGTTCCAGATGAATCGCCGGGATGAGTTTATTAAAGCATTCGTGCAGGAGGCGATCGCAAAAGTCGTCAAACCACTCACACAAAAGGCTGAAGTCGTTGAAGAAGATACAGAAGCATAGTCATTGTTTTTGGATAACGCATATTTAAGGTGGATATTGAAGATACGCAATCAATCATAGGCAAAGTATTAGCAACAATTATCACAATGTCCACAACGCCAGTTAGCAGCTTCCTTGTCAAAACCAAAAGCATTTAACAAAAATTGCCAACGGCATTGTTTAGTATTTAAGTATTGAGTCATTTGCTGGGAAGCCTGTAATTGTGTTGATGGCTGGTTTTTTGGCTTGTGTTCTATTTTGTAATTGAAAGGGTCAAGCCAGTTTAATTGTCCACCACTATGGAGTAATGCTAAAGCGATCGCACTATCAGGAAATTGTCTGGTAATGGCGTTAACTTCTCCCTGTTGTGGTAATTTTTTCACTAGTTGCTGGGCTTTTTGCTGTTGCGATCGCATTTGTTCTTGAAAAAATTGCTGTCTTTGTTTATCCTCTGAATCTAGCCACCCTGTCGGTTCACTTACCAGTGTCAAAGCCTCCGCCGGTTTACCATCCCTTCCCGCACGTCCAATTTCTTGCACATATTCAGATAAAAGATGCGGTGCGTGAAAATGTATTACCCAACGCACATCAGGTTTATTTATCCCCATCCCAAAGGCGCAGGTACAAACCACAAACGGGATTTTACCACCCAACCAACTAGCTTCCACAGCCCGGCGTTCTGTTGCACCTAATCCCGCATGATAGCTAGCGGTTTTATAACCCATCTCTGCTAACCAAGCAGCTAAATTTTCACTATCTCGCCGAGTGCGGACATAAATTAATCCGGCTTGTTGCGGTCGATTTTGAATAAATTTGACT
The DNA here is from genome assembly GCF_963920945.1 of Anabaena sp. CCY 9402-a. Taxonomy (NCBI): domain Bacteria; kingdom Bacillati; phylum Cyanobacteriota; class Cyanophyceae; order Nostocales; family Nostocaceae; genus Anabaena; species Anabaena sp. CCY 9402-a. The sequence goes on along the minus strand of NZ_CAWUDL010000024.1, from coordinate 33,491 downwards.
AATTGCTGTTTTCTCCCCCTAGGAGTCCAAGCAATGCGGACAGTAGGATGCAAATTAGGACGGTAAGGGTTGAGGCGAAAAATCTCTGGTTGCTGTAATTGTAAAACTGTTTGAATAGTTTTTTGCGCTGAGGGGTCAGCTGTAGCGGTAAATGCAGCAATGCTAATTTTAGTCCCTGGTGGCTTATGTTTGAGTAATGCAGGTCTGACAGCCCCTAATCTGCGGTAAGCTGGCCGAAAGGTTTCACCCCACTGCACCAGACAGTGTGCCTCATCCAATATCAATCCATTAATTTGCAATTGCGGCTGACATAATCGTTCCCAAACTGGCGGACTTAATAAAGTTTCTGGAGATAAATACAGTAATCTTAGCTGTTGTTTTTCTAATGCTTGCAAAGTTGCACGGCGTTGAAATGATGGTAATTCACTATGCAACAATGCGGCTTTTTGCTGACTTTGAAGAAGTTCCTGGACTTGATTTTCCATCAGTGCTACTAATGGGGATACTACCAAAGTCAACCCGGTTTGTAGCAATGCAGGTAGTTGAAAACAAATTGATTTTCCGCCCCCCGTGGGCATAATTATGAGCGCATCTTTTTGTGATAATAAACTGTTGACGATTTCTCCCTGTGGCGGACGAAAATCTTCATAACCCCAGATTTTTTGGAAAGCAGCGCGGACTTCTTCCCAGGATTTTGTTTTGTGAGTATTCATGAATGGTAGTAGATGCTCATATTTTTGAATTTACACTCTACTACCTAAATACTGGTTCAGTATTTTTCTCAGTTGTTTACAATAGGTAAACCATCTTCGTGGAGAGCAGTAATATAACCTGCGATCGTTCATATGACTTTCTACACAAGCTATCTCGCAAAATAATAGCATACGAAAACCAAGTTATTTGTGTAGAAGATTTAGCGGTTAAGACTATTGCTGTGTCAAGTTATTTTTGATGGTTTGTAGTAAGGGCTTAAGTTTTTACTACAAACTTGCTTATCCATCAATTCAACTTTATGAACTACTATAGCTACTCACTAGAACATTTGGCAACCTATACGTATAGCCCCCGGACACATTCGCAACATTGGACAGTGAGAGTTTAGTGAGTTTGATAGCTACTCACTAGAACATCTTTCAACCTATACGTATAGCCCCCGGACACATTCGCAACATCGGACAGTGAGAGTTTAGTGAGTTTGGACTCTTTAGGGTTTTGTTTGGTCTTATTTTTCTTCATTGTTTTCATGGATATAATCTCCTTCTGTTCCCTTATATGGGAAAGATAATTCCATTCCCTGGGCTTTCACCTGGGCTTTGGTTGAGTTGATAGTATTAATTTAGTCTGAGGTTGTAAGAGCGCACATCGGATCAATGTCATTACTTAACCGTGACATTTATCATTACTAAATTTACTTTCTCTAAACACCTGCATAACTAGGGGTGGATCTAGCGAAGACACTGTTGGCGAAATATTTCTTCACAATTTGAGCAAGTAAGATTGCATGAAAATTCTAGTTGTTTTCGCCTTAACGGGTGACAAGGTGGTTAAGCTGCAATAAATATTAGAATGTTCGCGAAGCGTTCCCGAAGGGTAGGATTACGAATTTTGGAGTTAGGAACTAGCTCTTCTGCCCTTGGAGGGGATGTAAGACCAAAGTCTTCGGGACGTAAAAAATCTACGAAGGTCGAGGCAATCACTGATGAATTGGGAAGCCTACACTGACCTTTCGGTACAGTGTAAGTTCACTTGGATTGACACTGCAAAACTTGAGCAGCAGTCAACTTGAGCTCGGTAAATATCGGTGAAGCGATCGCGCTATCCCCTGTATACACCTTCTCTTCATAAAAACCCTCTACCCATTCCAAAACCGTGACTCGCTCTTGTATGGGATCGACAATCCAATACTCAGCAATACCCCGCGCTGCATACTCTGATCGCTTATAGCGATAATCACGACTGCTTTGATTTGGACTTACCACTTCCACTACCAATAACGGTGGTGGCATTTCTGGCATGACAGTAGATCGTTTAGCACCCTCCATCGCCGTCGCCAACTCTTGAGAAAATACCACCAAATCAGGAACGCGCACCCGTGAGCCAGTAGTCACAATTTCTGTTTTCATCCGCAACTGAGAAGATGAGATACCTAATTGCACAAGATAAACAAGGATAAACATGGCAATTCGTTGATTTCTCTCACTCTCAGCCGGCATCGGTATCAGTTCTCCATCTTCCAATTCATACATTGCATCTGTGCCATCGTCATAATTAAAGAACTCCTCCAGAGTCATTTTCACAGACAGAGATTGATCTAGTGTGATTGCCATAATCACCTTACTTGCTCGTTAAAATATCAGCTTAATCTATTATCGCAATATTTCCTCTAAGTCCTTAGAGGGTATTAGTTGCCAAACCATAGGCGATATCACTAATTTCGTTACAATCTTTACCGCTAATTCCTATACCAATTAACTGTAAATTATCCTCATTGAAAATTTATATTATTGTGAATAGTTCATCTGATAATTCTCCTTGGGCAACTTTGGTAACAGAACCAGTCATAGAGATATGAAAGTCATCTTTAATTTGAATTAAAATATCTCCCCCAGGCATTTTTACGGTAATTTCAGCATCACACAAACCAAGTTTATGTGCAGTAGCCGCCGCCGCACTGCTACTACTACCCGAAGCTAAAGTATAACCAGCACCTCTTTCCCAAATTTCAATTTGAATAGTATTTCTATCTAAAACTTTCATAAATTGCACATTCGCGCGATTGGGAAATAAGGGATGAACTTCTAGAAGCGAACCATACTTTTTTGCAATGGCGGGACTAGTTTCACCTAGAGGAATTACGCAGTGTGGATTACCAATTGTCGCTGCACAAAAATCAAAAGTTTTATCACCAACAGTGATTTTTTCTTGGATGACTTCTCTCTCATTTCCTAATACTGGAATATCAGAACTCCAAAAGCTGACTTTCCCCATTTCAACCTGGACTGTTTTACCTGCATCTTTAATTACAGATTGTACTATTCCACCAACAGTTTCAATTGAAAATGGCTCTTCATTAACTAGTCCCATATCCCATAAATAACGGGAGAAAATCCGCAATCCATTACCGCTTTTCTCGGCTTCACTTCCATCGGGGTTGAAGATGCGTAAAGCGAATTGTGAGGTTTCTGATACGAATGATCCTAACAAAATACCATCAGAACCTATACCAAAATTGCGTAGGCGTAGCCCGTCGTAGACATCGCAAATTATTTTAATTTTCTCAGGGGTCAAATCAAATGATAAATCTTGGGGATTGATAACTAAATAATCATTACCCAAAGCATGATATTTACAAAACTTCAACATTTGAGGCTAGTAGTGAAACTGTCTTTAGTCGCTGCTGATTTTTGCTGCTTCTAACTTTTGTCGAATTGCGGCTTGAATTTTTTCATCAAAATCAGCATCTTCTGGACTGGCAATGATTTTGTGTGGTTGCTGATTAAGTCTATCTAGGTATGCTTGAAAAGCAGCTTTATCCTGACGGTTGCAAAGAAAGTATTGCTTCAATTCTGCATCTGACATTGCACTATAATTAACTTGGCTCATCAAAATACCTCTCCATTAGGTAATATTTGAAACTCAAGCTCTTCGTTATGTCCGGCTAAAATGTAAATGTTCAAAGTTCTGTTATCTAAGCATATAAGATGTATGGGCTGAAGCATAATATACGTCAGTTGATAACCAACGCGATATAAACTCTTTAATTGAGCCTCAGTAGCCTCTCTAGTCAATCAATCCACCTGCTATCTATTTTTACACTCATCGCGGACAACGGTACTCTCATAGTTTTGAGGCAAGGTTGAAGAAGAACAAATACTTACAACAACCTTGACTCTAAAACTGCTACACTTTTTCAGCAGTTACTTCTGTTTGCTTCTTTTGCGTTTGCAAAGATGCGTACAAACGATTTAGGGCATTAACATAAGCTTGTGCAGACGCAACTATGATATCAGTGTTGGCTGCATGGCCAGCAAATACTCGCGATTCATGTCTTAAACGGATAGTCACTTCCCCAATTGCATCTATACCAGCTGTTACTGACTGCACAGAAAATTCAATCAACTGATTGGGTACATTTACCACACGGTTAATTGCTTTATAAACCGCGTCTACTGGACCTGTCCCAATGGCTGCGTCGGTAAGCTCTTCGCCTGTGGGGGTGCGGAGGGTAACTGTAGCTGTAGGACAAGCATTGCTACCGCAGGAAACCTGTACCAATTCTACCCGGAATAAATCGGGTGCTTGTTGGATTTCGTCGGTAACAATTGCTTCCAAGTCCCAATCAGAAATTTCTTTCTTTTTGTCGGCTACTTCTTTGAATCTGACGAAGGCTTTATTGAGTTCGGTTTCTGATAGTTCAAAACCCAATTCTTTCAACCGGGTACGGAAAGCATTACGCCCAGAATGTTTGCCCAAAACTATTTGATTGTCTGTTAAGCCAATCAATTTGGCATCCATAATTTCGTAGGTGAGTTTATTTTTCAAAACTCCATCTTGGTGAATTCCTGACTCGTGAGCAAAGGCATTTGCGCCGACAATTGCTTTATTTGGCTGTACTAACATTCCCGTCAAATTGGAAACTAGGCGGGATGTTTTGTAAATTTGGCGGCTGTCAATATTTGTTAGGGGTTCTTCCGAATCTGCTGGTCTACCCAAGAATGGATTAAAATATTGCCTGCGAACGTGCATGGCCATAACTAATTCTTCTAAGGCGGCGTTTCCTGCTCTTTCACCTATGCCGTTGATGGTACATTCTAATTGCCTTGCACCATTTTTGACGGCTTCTAAGAAGTTAGCAACTGCCAAGCCTAAATCATTGTGTCCGTGAACAGAAATAATCGCTTGGTGGATGTTGGGGACGTTTTCTTTAATCCCCTTAATTATTGCCCCAAATTCGCTGGGTGTGGTGTAACCAACTGTATCGGGAATGTTAACTGTTGTTGCGCCGGCTGCGATCGCTCGCTCTAAAACTTGATACAAAAATTCAGGATCAGAACGTCCGGCATCTTCGGGGGAAAATTCCACATCATTGGTGAAACTCTTGGCATAGGCTACCATTTCTTCGGCGATCGCAATTACTTCTGCTCTAGTTTTTTTGAGCTTATATTGCAGGTGAATATCGGAAGTCGCAATAAAGGTATGAATTCTCCCTTTTGCTGCGGGTTTAATCGCTTCGGCTGCGGCTTTAATATCATCATGTCTAGCCCTCGCCAAACTGCAAATGACAGGGCCATTTTCTGTCCCCACAGTTTGAGCAATTTTGCTTACTGCTTCAAAGTCTCCGGGACTAGCAAAGGCAAACCCAGCTTCTATGATATCTACACCCAGACGCGCCAACTGTTTAGCAATTGCCAGCTTTTCATCTATGTTTAATGTTGCCCCTGGACACTGTTCACCATCGCGGAGTGTCGTATCAAATATAATGATTCTTTCTGGTTTATCTGTCATTTTGGCTCATCGTTTTAGTTTTACTTTTAATATCGCTTACATTAGTTGTTCTAGTCTTAACTTTGTAAATAATTGCTAAGGCTATTAACCTTCTGCTTTTTCTATTTTGTCTCTAATATCATTTAAGTCTATATATCGATCTGTGGCGTTACGTAACTCTCTGGCGATCATCCCTTCTGTTGAAACCACTGTAATGTGAGTATTTTTGGAACGCAATAGTTCAATTGCTCGTTCAAAGTCGCCATCACCACTAAATAAAACTACTCGGTCATACTGATCTACTGTATTAAACATATCTACAACAATTTCAATATCTAAATTAGCTTTTTGCGAGTAGCGACCGGAGGAATCATCATAATATTCTTTGAGTATTTTCGTTCTGACTGTATAACCTAAACTAATGAGAGCATCCCTAAAACCTCTTTGATCTTGCGGATCTTTTAAGCCTGTGTACCAGAAGGCATTGATTAACGTTGTTTCTGATTGCTCATGTTTAAAGTATTCTAATACTCGTCTGGGATCAAAAAACCACCCATTTTTTTGTTGAGCATAGAACATATTATTTCCGTCTACAAAAATAGACAGACGATTCATTGGAGAACCCATAGAAAAATACACCTAACAATTAGTAAAGAATTTAGATTGAACAATAGATTATAGCAATTCTCATTTGATAAATTTGCTAATATCTCAAGAGTAGCTTGTCATGTATAGCTTTTATCTTACCTCTTGCAAAGCATAAAATTATCTCAACCCTAGGATTTTATTGCCTGGGCGTTGAACATCTTAACTCCCAAGACTATAAGAGATACCCTGTAATCAAAATCTACCAATAAAATTGACTGATTAACAGGATGTTTTGCCAGCGAGTCATCAAGTTTACTTCTAAAGACGTAAGGCATAGGTCTGAGGATAGGATAGGGACTAATGAAAATCTATAGGTTGTGCAGTTAACAATATTTGCATCAGCATTCAACTATAGACGCTTTGTAAAAGCTGTACCGTGCGGATAGCATAGAGTATAATCTAGCCATAACCAAGGGATGAGTCGGTATATTTCCAGGCTCATATCATTGCTACAAGGTACGTGGATCTGGATCACAAAAAAATTTTTGGCAACGATAGTCTTAAAAGCTGCCTAGATGGATTTATATGAATAGTAAAAGTTATATTACAAATATATAAGTTAATCATTTAAGTATTATTTCAATCTGGTTGTAGTATGAGTGGGTCAAAATAAATCAAACAGTTGTACGTAAATTATTAACATGATATGGCAGAAGAACCTACATCAACTTCAAATAAGAAATATGTCTCTACTGCCAATATAGCGTCAACTAAACCAACCAAAGCAAATCTCACTGCATCATTACGCCAGTCGCAACGCATGGTAGGACTGGGTAATCTGCTCAACATTGTTGCTGCCATTGGGGCATCCCTAGTAGTGACTTCAGGTGTAGCTGTGGCTCAATGGTTGGAAAATCAAGCCTTGTCTGCATTTTGGCAAATGCGGGGGTCGCTTCTACCGCCAGAAGATATTGTAATTTTAGCAATTGATGATCAGTCCATATCATTACCCGAACAGTACTATAAGACAGATCCACACACTTACGCCTACCTAAAACCACTGAGATCATTTCCTTTTAAACGTGCTGCTTATGCCCAAGTAATTGAAAAATTAATGCAGGCGGGAGCGCGTTCTGTGGCTTTAGATGTGGTTTTTGATACTCCTGGTAGTTATGGTGCAGATGACGATCGCCAATTGCAAGCAGCATTAAAAAAATACGGCAGCAAAATCACCTTAGCAGCCCAATACGACACCTCTGAGTCCCACCAAGGCACAGTGACACAACTGAGGTTACCCTATGAGAAATTTAGGCAATATCCGGTGACTATCGGTAGTGTAAATTTTCTTTTAGAAGTAGATGGTAAGATTCATCGACTAGCGAGTGAATTTACTAAACTGCTAGCCGAAGATGATCTCCTCACTGATAAAGTCCTCTCATTTGATCAAGCAGTATTGAGGTCAGCAGCAGTCAAGTATCCACAACCGTCAGGCGATCGCATTTATTTTTGGGGGACGCCAGGTACATTTGAGCCGATTCCTTTTTGGTACGTCCTCGACGCGCAAAACTGGCATGGTTATTTACAACAAGGTCAGGTATTTCGCGACAAAATTGTCATAGTGGGCGCAACAGCCCAGTTAGCCAACGATTATCATCGAGTCCCAGTGGCTAGAAGTTGGTTGTCTTCGGAACGCATGGCAGGAGTTGAAATTCATGCCAACGCGATCGCTACTTTGATGCAAGGAAAAGCGATCGCACCAGCAATTCCCAATCCATTGCTGCGGGGTGTGTTTGTATTATTTTTAGTTGGCGGCGCATCATTAATCATAACTAGAAGTAAAAGCGGACTGAAGCGATTTTTGTTTAGTCTGATATTGGCAGGTGTTTGGGGAAGTATCAGCTATATTAGCTTTATTTATGGACAGTTAATTTTGCCGACGACTGTACCAATACTGGCGATCGCTGCTTCTGGTCTATCTTATCTGGGAACGGAAGTAGCGAGGGAAAAAATTAGAACTCGCCAATTAGTAGAAATCTTCCAGAAATATAAAACTTCTCCAGTTGTACAAGAGATTATCAGCCAACAACAGGAACTGCAAGACCTCCTGCAACAACGAGACTTAGCCCTAGCAGGGACAATACTAGGCGGACGCTATCAAATCATGAAAGTTCTCGGTTCTGGGGGATTTAGCGAAACATACATCGCCGAAGATATGCAGCGTCCGGGAAATCCCCAATGTGTCGTCAAACAGCTAAAACCAGCTAACACCCAAGCCAAGTCATTGAAAATGGCACGGCGTTTATTTGCATCAGAAGCGCAAACCTTAGAAAAACTGGGTACACATCCCCAAATTCCCCAGTTACTAGCCTATTTTGAACAGGAAGCAGAATTTTATTTAGTCCAAGAATATATTATCGGTCATTCTTTATCACAAGAATTACCATCAGGTAGAGGCATCTCAGAAACAACCGCCATCAAAATTGTTAAGGAATTACTACAAATATTAGTATTTGTTCATGAAAACAAAGTAATTCACCGAGATATTAAACCCAGCAATATTATTCGCCGTCATGCAGACAATCAACTCATATTGATTGACTTTGGTGCAGTTAAAGAAATTGCTGCACCACAGTTAGAAAATAAAGAGCCAATTCCCTTCACCATTGGTATTGGGACTAAAGGTTACGCTCCCAATGAACAATGTTTTGGTCGTCCCCAATACAATAGTGACATCTATGCAGTGGGAATGATTGGGATTAAAGCCTTAACTGGTATCCCACCCCACGATATTCCTAGAGACTCCCATGAAGAGTTGAAATGGATTGATAAAGCACTAGTGAGCGATCGTTTCGCGCAAATTCTCAGTCAAATGGTGCGGGATGATTACAAACATCGTTATCAGTCTGCATTAGAAGTATTGGCGGCAATTGATGAGTTAGAAAATGCTTCAGCTAAAAAATCTTTGCCACCAAGTGAATCATCAATAGATACGTTAGAGTCTCCAGACGATTCTGACATAACCACCGCACCTTGGCCAAAAAACTTTTAACAGTTATCACCCCTACCAAGAAGATTCTTCCTGTGGTTTATCACTAAATAATCCTAACAAGGGGCCAAGAATTGCGCCAAAGATAAAACCCCCTGCATGGGCCCAATAAGCAATTCCACCACCTTCCATACCAATATTAGTACGGGTTTCTAAGCTAACTAGTCCATAAAAAGCTTGCTGGAGAAACCAAAATCCCAAAAAGAAATATGCAGGAACACGGAAAGTTGGGAAGAACAACCCCAGAGGTACTACACCAATAATTTCAGCTTTAGGGAAGCGAAGAATGTATGCACCCATCACACCTGCGATCGCACCACTAGCACCCAAGGAAGGAATGTTAGAATCTTGAGCAAAGAACCATTGAGCCAAGGAAGCTAAAACCCCACAGGATAGATAAAACAGCAAATACTTGGCATGACCTAATTTTTCTTCGACATTATTCCCAAAAATCCAGAGAAATAACATATTACCAGCCAGGTGCAACAAACCACCATGCAAGAACTGTGAACTGATTAATGTCGCCCACTCTGGTACAGGCTGATGTATGGCAACCCCAGCAAAACTTAAACTAAGTTCACGGGGAACTACAGCCGCTAAGTGTAAAAACCCGTTTAATGCTTGCGGCGGAAGACTAGCTTCATAAAGAAACGCCAGAACATTCACCGCAATTAGTCCAAAAGTTACATAAGGCGTAATTGTTGTCGGATTATTATCTCGAATAGGAACCACGAGTATTGACCTGATTTTTAAGACACCAGCCTTAGAATACTGAATTTCCTGCGTATTTTCTTCTACCTCATGGATAGATATTGGCATCTGCCTATTATACTAAGTACAGCTTTATATAAACTCGTATCATCATCTCTAAAAAACTCCGCGCTTACCTCTGTCTGGAAAATTTCCTCCGCGTTTAAATTTCACCTAATAAATATATACAAGAATTCTGAATTACAAATTATTATGTATTTTACTAATTCTCTAGAAAATCAACTCCAGAACTGGCACAACATTATCAAAAACCAACCGCACAATGCTAATGCTTATATTAGGCGAGGCATGATCAGATTTAAACTAGCCAGAATTGAGGAATCAATTCAAGATTTTGACAAAGCAGAACAATTAGATACCCGCCTAAAACCTTATCTATGGCAACGTGGTTTATCTTATTATTATGCAGAAAGATTTGCAGAAGGCGCACAACAATTTGAAATAGATTTGACAGTAAACTCCCAGGATGTCGAAGAAACAGTCTGGAGATATCTCTGTATGGCGCGTTTAGTTGGCGTTACAGAAGCGCGAAACTCTCTATTAACAGTGAAAAATGACCCAAGGAAGATTATGCAGTCTGTCTATGATTTGTATGCAGAAAATTGTACAGTAGATGACCTTTTGGCAGTAGGCAAATTAGCAGGCGATCGCGGTGAATTTTACGCGCATCTTTACCTAGGATTATATTACGAAGCTCAAAATAACCTGGAGTTAGCAAAAGATTATCTAGTTAAGGCTGCTGATAATTATAAAATTGAAGACTATATGTGGTATTTGGCGCAAGTACACAAAAAAATCCGTTTCTCCCATTAATCTTTAATCCCTACCCAAATAAGTTTTCTAGCCTTATTAACCATTCTGATAGGTTTGGTAACAGTCGCCTCTGGAAGCGGCTCTTTTTGATAGCAAATATTACAGGACTTACGCAAAAACTCTCTCAACCCCTTATTTCTCCGTGTTCTCTGCGTCTCTGTGGTATGCGCTACGCGCACGTTATTCCGTAATTTGTGCGTAAGTCCTATATTAATTAGGTTACTAATTAAGTTCTGTTTTAATGGGCAAGATAATTATAAAGTCAGTACCTTGAGATGGTTCTGATAACACCTCTATTTTACCTTGGTGTTTTTCAATGATTTTGTAGCATATACTCAAGCCTAAACCTGTACCTTTGCCGACTGGCTTAGTTGTGAAAAAAGGGTCAAACAATCTTTTGATAATCTCTGGTGGGATTCCCGGCCCATTATCATGAATTTGTACTTTGATATGGTTGTTATCTAATTTAGTTGTCAATATAGTAATTTGTTTGTTAATTTGGTTACTGTAACCTAGTAAAGCATCTATTGCATTACTAATGATATTCATAAAAACTTGGTTGAGTTGCGCTGGATAACATTCAATTAATGGTAATTTTCCATATTCTTTAATTACTTGAACTCCAAATTTCAGCCGATAATTAAGAATTAAGAGAGTATTATCAATACCTTCGTGAATATCTACATCTTTCATATCAGCTTCATCTAAACGGGAGAAGTTACGCAGAGATAAGACAATTTCTCTGATACGTTGAGAGCCCATTTTCATAGAAGCGAGGAGATTTACTAAATCTTTGCTAATAAAGTTGAGGTCAATTTCTTCTATTGTGTCTGCAATAATAAAATCTGGATCAGGATACTGTTGCTGATATAAGTTTACTAAATGTAGTAAATCATTGATATAACCATCTGCACATTCAATATTGCCATAAATAAAATTAACAGGATTATTAATTTCGTGGGCTATACCTGCAACCATTTGCCCAAGGGATGACATTTTTTCTGTTTGAATAAGTTGTCCTTGGGTTTCTTGTAATTCTTTGAGAGTTATTTTTAATTCTTGAGTACGTTCTTCTACTCGCTGTTCTAAAGTATGGTGAGCTTGTTGGAGTTCATGGGTGCGTTCTTCTACTCGTTGCTCTAAAGTTTGGCGTGAAATTTCCAAAGCCTCAGTATAATCGCCCACCCATTCTACTAATTGATTTAAAGAATTTGCTAGAGTTCCTATTTCATCATGACTATTAATATTAGCTCTGAGTCGAAAATTTGATTCTTGAGTAATTTTTCTGGCAATGTTTGTCACTGATTGTAGGGGACGAGCAATTAAACGACTGGTTAACAAAGCAATCATTGCTGCGATCGCAGTAGATAATAATATACTGATGCCAATCAACTGTAATCTTAAAGTCCGCGCATTATTAAAACTATTACTGGCTTGCTGTTGTTGTTTTTCTGCATAGACAATCATTTGAGTTAATTCATCTGATTTCCGCTCAAATTCAACGTCAATATTAATAATTTCTTTTTGTTTCAAAAAAGCTAAGAGCTTGTTTAAGGGTAAATCGTTTGATTCTCTGGATTCTATTTCTTCCCAGAAAAGTTGAATATTTTTATTATATAATTCCACATCTTCTTTATACGCTTTTAATAGATTAAATAAAGTTTGAGAATTCATTGCTAAATCTTGGAAATGATTATTAGCAAAATTCTCTATTTCTGATAATTGCTGGTTAATATGATTAACATCTGCCAAAAATCTATTTTTTTCAAACTCTAACCAAACAGAATTATCCAGGATAGGTATTAATCTTTGAGGATGTAGTCTAGCTCTAGTTACGTCATTTTCTAAATCTTTTAAAAGATATTGCTGCTGATAGGATAAATTTAATTTTTTATAAGCTGCTAATTCATAATAATATGCAATTAATGAACCACTAATTATGCCTATTAAAGTAGTGCCAATAACAATAGTATAGCTATAACCGATTTTTTTAGTGATGCTCCAATTATAGCTAAAGCCACTTAATAGACGTAAACAACTTTTTCTTAATTTATTGAGGAAAACATCTGTCATTAATTTAAACCGGACATCATTAAACTACTTTAAGAAACTGTCTTGTCCAATTTTTTGATAAACTTCACGAATCATATTATAATCAGCATCATTTGCTATAGTCATTTGACTGCCTACATACTTACGATTAGCCTGAGCAGTTACCATACTTTGAATGAGCCTGTCTTGATTTTTCAGCATCTGCGATCGCAAGTTTTCTACAAAGCTAGATGCTAATTGATTACTAACAACAAAGACATCACTAGGAAGTTCGGGGCCTTTGAGGATGATTTTAAAATCTTTCTCTAATAAACCCTCAGAGTCTAGAACACTTTTGTATCTATCAGATGATAAAGCCCAAACATCTACTTTACCTGTTTTTAATGCTTTTCCTCCTTTGTTATCTAACATGACAGTTTTGAAATCAGTTTTGGGATCTAATCCTGCTTCTATTAGTAAACTGGTAGGTGCAATATGTCCAGAAGTTGAGCCAACTTGACGCATGGCAATTGTTTTGCCTTTTAATTGATCTAATTTTTTAATATTACTATCTGCACGCACAACAAAAATAGGATGGTACTCTTTACGTTTCACACCAACTACAGGAACAGCTTTAGCCCTAGAATGTAAAATTAGGTACTCTGATGGACCTGCAAAAGCAATATCTAAATTCCCTGATAATAATGCTGGTGCTGCTGCTGTGGGGTTTTCTACAGGGAATAATTCTATTTTGATGCCTAATACTTCTTCTAATACAGTACAAAATTCTCCAAAATCTCGTTTTAAATCATCAATTCCAGCGACATCTGTAACGGCAAATTTTAGTGATTCAGGTAAATTCGATGATTGTCCTGAACCATTATTAATAGCAGTTGTACTTGCTGTACAACCAGTAATAAACAAGAATGAATACTTAATTAAATTACGCCGTTTCATAGCTGCTTTTTTAGAAAAATATAATATTTATTGGCGATACGACAAAAATTATAAGTCTGAACAATTTTGAAGACTTCTGTGATAGTACGGAAAATAAATTTAGTTGATTTAGGTTAAGAGGAGGTTATCAATGTATTTTCAGGACATAGATGAGCTTGTTAATGTATATTTGATAAATAAATTTTTAAAAAGTTTCCTTACAAAACAGTGCATTAGGAATAAACATGAGCCAATTAATTTAAAAATAAGATCGGCAAATTCAACGAAATTATTGTCGATACAAGTAAGTCGTAGGGAAAATTCATAAGTATGTAACAAATCGCCAATCTTGTGTAGGTTTTCCATCAGATGAAACCAATCAAGTACCTCCCGACGCTGGTGTTCGGGAGCAAAATCGTGGACAATATTCCAAATACCGTCATGGCCATCACCAAGACAGGTCACGATAAGAGCAAGTGATTGGCTTTTGACCCAATCAACCATAAGGCTATTTTCTTGAAATGAGGCAGCGATCGCCTAATATGGGTGATGAGATTCTTATCAAACCCAAGAAACCCTTTGTAGAAACTACATTAAATGACGTTGCAGGTTTTTTAAAATATCAAGGCGCACCCAAATCTTTAGAAGATATAAATGTGTTTTGGTGTACATATTTAACTATTTTTAGTTTATTGTAGTACATTTGTTCGCTGCACCCAATTTACCCTAAACAGACCCAATTTTTTGTTTGGGTATGGTACTTAGGTACTATGAATTAGCTATCTTATAAACACAAAAAAACCTTGTAAGGTAAGCCTTACAAGGTTTTCACGTTTTAAGCGGGCGGCGGGAATCGAACCCGCATTAATAGCTTGGAAGGCTATATAAAATCCTTTATTTACAACAGTTTCAGCTTATTTGTACAATTTCTACACCCAATTTACACCCAACAGAACAATATTAAAATTTCCTGACTTTTTGACTTCTGATTAAGGTTGAACTATTGACAGAAATAATGAAATATGTATATGGGTTTTAGAAAAGTAGGATTGAATTTGGGCGATCGCCAATGCTCTCATTTTTATTGATCGCATGGTTCTACTACTCTATTACAAATGGCGTTAACACAACAAATTAGAGATTTTTGTGACTGCTACCACCTACAGAGGGCTGGGCGTTCTGCGCCATTGCTACCTATAAACCTTCAAACTGACAATCAGGTAATGCTTGAGAAAGTATAAAAGAAAACTTTTATAGCTCAAATATACCTTGTAATAGTATTGAAGCATTATTTAGCAAGATAGTTCTGTATCTTCGGGGTGTCGTAATGAGCTTAATTAACCTGGATCTAATTATCAGCGCAGTTACTAGCATTGCCAATCCTTTGATTAAAGAAAAAATTCTGCGTAGTGAGACAGTAATTAAGTTACTCCAGCAATTTCACCTTGATCCAGAGCATCCACCAGCCGATTTTAGTGGTGTTTACGCCTATGCCTTAGTAGAATACGGCATAGGTAAACCAAAACCATTTCTCGAATTATTTCGACAAGAAGCCATTAAGCAGGCTTGTCGTCAAGCATTAGAACATCATAACTCTTCGATTCTCCTTTCTGAAGTTGATGCTTTTCTTGATGCCTATACATTGGGTGATGAAATCAGAAATTTAGAACTGGATGTCAGACGAGAGGTAGCTGCATTTGTGACTGTGTTTAGTGAAGTTGCACAACGCAGTCGTACACCTGCTGATGTCTTGATGAGTTGGCAAATAGGTTCTTTACATGACAGGATTACCAACATTCAAGAACAACTGGAGAGATTACCTACACTGGAAGGCATTCGGACAGAAATGGCACGATTAGCCACCCAGAATTATCCAGCATTAACCGGAACTGCCACTGAAAATCAATGTAGAGCGATCGCCTTAGCCCAACAAATGCGAGGATGGTTTGAAACCTTGGGCTATCGCCTGGAAAAATATGAAATCTGGGCAGAAGAATATTTTGAATGGATTATCACCGTTCCAGTCCGCCGCAGTTATGACCGCATTCTTGTACGAGGTGTTGCGGGAGAAGTGAGACTGAGTGATGTTATAGCATTGCGTCAATCAGTTAATGAACAAAAAACCGATGAAGGCTGGTTGGTAAGTACCCGTCGGATTTCCCGTGCAGCTAGGGATGAAGTCAAGAAAGAAGAAAATCGTCACCTTGACTGCTTTACATTTGACGAACTGATTGATTTAGATGCTGACTTTACTGGTTATCTCGACTGGTTAGAAGCGGAAATCAAACGCCGAAAGATTGATCTAAAGTATGTCCCGCTTGCTTGTACTAAAGAAGAAATTGATCCAGTAACTAAGCGGCGAATTGGTGTCAGCCGTTATGAAGCAGAAGACGGTTGGATTGATGGCTATATCGACCTTTGGCTGGATGACCCTGCTAAAGAACATATTTCCATTCTGGGAGAATTTGGTACAGGTAAAACTTGGTTTGTCTTTCACTATGCTTGGACAGCACTGCAACGTTACAAAGATGCTCAAAAACGTGGTGTTGAACGTCCCCGTCTACCTTTAGTAATTACCCTGCGTGACTTTGCCAAGGCTTTAAATGTAGAAAATGTTTTGGCGGGTTTTTTCTTTACTCAACACAACATCCGCTTAAATAGCGAAGTTTTTGACCAACTCAACCGCATGGGTAAATTGCTGCTCATTTTCGATGGTTTTGACGAAATGGCAGCAAAAGTTGACCGCCAACAGATGATTAACAATTTTTGGGAACTGGCAAAGGTAGTAGTTCCAGGTTCTAAAGTTATCCTTACCTGCCGTACTGAACATTTCCCAGAGGCGAAAGAAGGACGTGCTTTACTCAATGCAGAACTACAAGCCTCTACGAACAAATTAACTGGGGAAACACCACAATTTGAAGTTTTGGAACTGGAGAAATTCAACGATGAGCAAATTCGGCAGGTGTTGTTATATCAAGCTGAACCAGCCACAGTTGAACAAGTCATGGGCAATTCGCAATTATTAGACTTAGCCCGTCGTCCAGTGATGACTGATTTAATTTTGGAAGCATTGCCAGATATTGAGTCCGGTAAACCTATTGATATGTCACGGGTTTATCTGTATGCAGTGCGGCGCAAGATGGAACGAGATATTAAGGCAGAACGTACTTTTACTTCCTTGGCAGATAAGTTGTACTTTTTATGCGAACTGTCTTGGGAGATGTTGTCTACTGACCAAATGAGTCTTAATTATCGCTTGTTCCCAGAACGTATTCGTCGCTTATTTGATTCTGTTGTGCAAGAAGAGAAAGATTTAGATCACTGGCATTATGACATGATGGGACAGACGATGCTTGTCCGTAATGCTGATGGTGACTACACTCCGGCTCATAGGTCACTGTTAGAGTTTTTTGTGGCGTATAAGTTTGCGGCAGAGTTGGGGGTGTTATCTAGCGATTTTACAGAATTGGCCCAAGCGCAATCGCTTGTAGATAAAAGCGTCGTCCCTGTTGATTATACTTGGTCTAGTTATTTTTCGCGTCAAAGGAGTGGTGAGGCGATCGCACCACTTAAGGCATTTATAAGTGAATCTTTGGAGAAGTTGAGGGAAACTTTTGGCAAAACGCCACTTACCAAAGCTGTCATGGATTTACTTTTGCCGATGGTTGATCTTGAAGCAACAGAGGCAATTATTAAAGTTATTAAGGGGACAAGGAGAAGAAGTGAGGATGAGGTTGGCTATGTTGGTGGGAATGCGGCAACTGTTTTAGTAAAAGCAGATAAGGCTGCATTAAATCATCTTGACCTTTCTCAAGCGGTAATTTTACAAGCTGATTTGACCGAAGCAACTTTACATCATGTCAATTTTTCTCAAGCTAATCTGAGCAATTCTATTTTCACTAAGGTATTAGGCACTGTCTTGTCAGTAGCATTTAGTCCAGACGGAAGGATTTTTGCTACAGCAGATGCTAATGGGGAAATCTACTTATGGCAATTTATAGATTGTAAACGGCTGTCCACTTTAGAAGGGCATATTGATTGGGTACGAACAATTGCCTTTAGTCCCAATGGTCGAATGCTCGCCAGTGGTAGCCAAGACCAAACAGTAAAGTTGTGGGATATCCTCACAGGTAGATGCGTTAAAACTTTCAATGAACACACTGATAGAATATATTCTGTTGCTTTTAGCCCTAATAGCCAAATACTAGCTAGTAGCAGCCAAGACCAAACAGTAAAGTTGTGGGATATCAATACAGGTAAATGTCTTCAAACTTTACATGGTCACACTAATAGAATATATTGTGTTGCTTTTAGTCCTAATACTCTGATACTTGCTAGCGGTGCGGAAGACCAAACAGTAAAGTTGTGGGATATCAATACAGGTGAATGTCTTCAAACTTTACATGGTCACACTAATAGAATTAGGTCGATTAATTTCAGCCCTGACGGTAAAATCCTTGCTAGTGGTAGTAGGGATCATACAGCAAGGCTTTGGGATATTGATACAGGTAAATGCGTAAAAGTTTTAGAGGGGCATACTGGTACAGTATGGTCAGTAGCATTTAATAACATTGGTCAAATAATCGCAACTGGCAGTGGTGATAATACAGTAAGGTTATGGGATTTACAAACTGGTAAATGCTTTCAAATATTACAAGGTCATTTTAATTGGGTACGTTCTGTCAGCTTTCACCCACAAAATCATATTTTAGCCAGTGCTGGTGATGACCAAGCAGTAAGATTATGGGACATTAATACTGGCGATTGTTTACGTTCTTTACAAGGATACCACCATTTACTATTATCTGTTGCTTTTAGTCCTGATGGTAAGACTTTAGTTAGTGGTAGCAACGACACTTTAGTAAGATTATGGGATATCAATACAAGCAAATGCTTCCAAATTTTACAAGGTCATAAAGCATGGGTGTCATCTATTGCTATTAGCCCAAATGGACAAATTATAGCTAGTGGAAGCTCAGATAAAACAGTAAAAATTTGGAATATACGTAATGGTAGCTGTCTAAAAACTATAGAAGCGAAAAGTAATTGGGTTTTACCGACTGTGTTCAGTCCAGATGGTCAATTTCTAGCTTTTGCTGACAAAACAACAATTCAGTTGTGGAATATTTCTACTGGTGAACATTTTAAAACTTTACAAGGACATACAGACTGGCTAAAATCTATCGCTTTCAGCCATGATGGCAAATTATTAGCTACTGGAAGTGAAGATAACACAATAAAACTATGGGATATTAGTACGGGTAAATGTATCAACACTTTGCAAGGACATCTTGATTGGGTTTGGTCAGTTAGCTTTAATCTTGATGGACAAATATTAGCAAGTGGTGGTGGTAACTATGATAAAATAGTAAAACTATGGAATATAAGCACTGGTGAATGTATCAAAACTTTGCAAGGACATAGCAGTGACGCAAGGTTTGTGGAATTTAGCCCAGATAGTCGAATTATCGCCAGTAGCAGTCACGATAGAACAATTAGACTATGGGATTTTTATACAGGTGAGTGTTTTAAAACTTTAGAAGGACATACTAACTGGGTAGTATCTATTTCGTTCAGCCCTGATGGAAAAATTTTGGCTAGCGGTAGTGAAGATGGAACAATAAAACTTTGGGATATACAAACAGGTTGTTGTATATCGACCCTGATACCTGAAAGACCTTATGAACGTATGAATATAATAGGCGTTAAAGGCTTAACCGAAGCTGAAAAAGCCACCCTTAAAGCATTAGGTGCGGTGGAATATGGAGAATAAATCTGGAATGATAACGGAAGCGATGTTTAGGCGATCGCACTACCCTTGACCTGACGCTGATATAGTAAGAGGGATCGCCCTTATGAACGCATGAACATCACAGCCTTTAAAGGCTTAACTTAAGCTGACGCACTAGAAGAATAAAAAATGTAAAATTAAAAATACAATACAAACAAGTCTTGATTTTATAATCATCAAATTGTTTCAATATATGGAAGTCACAAAAGTATCCGGCGAGGGCAAAGTAATTATTCCCGAAGAATTGCTAAAGGCTTCAGGCTGGAAAATCGGACAGGAATTAATAGCAATTAATATGGGTGATGGGATTCTTCTCAAACCCAAGAAACCCTTTGCAGAAACTACATTAAATGATGTTGCAGGCTGCTTAAAATACCAAGGCGCACCCAAGTCTTTAGAAGATATGAATGATGCCATCCGTCAAGGTATTGAGGAATCATGGCATGGTGGCAGTTGATACTAATATAGTTGTGCGTCTATTGACTCAAGATGATAAATTACAGTACCAAAAGAGTCTAGAAATTTTTCAAAACCAAAATGTTTTTATACCAGATACTGTAATTCTAGAAATTGAGTGGGTACTAAGGTTTGCTTATAAATTTAAACCTGTTGAAATCTGTACAGCGTTAAGAAAACTGTTTGGGTTGCCAAATGTCCATCTGAGTAATTCTGGTCTAGTGTTTCAGGCGTTGCAATGGCATGAATTAGGCTTAGATTTTGCTGACGCTTTTCATCTAGCGCACAGTCAGAATCATGCAGAATTTTACACTTTTGACGATAAATTTGTGAAAAGGGCTAAGGGGTTAACTACCTGTGAAGTCAAGCAGCCTTAGTAATGATTCAGCAAAAAAAACTTAGCTTCAAAATATATGATTAGGCGATCGCCCACTTTTTCACTAACATTGATTTGGTAAGAGCGATCAGCTACGCTGGGCGGTTACGCCATCGCATGGCGAATTCTGACAGGTTTCTAATGTCCGATGACCATGACAACTCTATGCCAGGATATTAATATCCTTGTCATTAACTATATATGTACAGCCTAGAAATTCCAGAAGATCAAGCTGAATTTGCTGAACTACTCCGTCGAGTGCTAGAAGGAGAAGAAGTGATTATTTCTCAAGCAGGCACTCCTATCGCGCGTATAGTCCCAATTGCTGAACAGAAATTACCTCGAATTCCAGGTTTAGACCGTGGTCAGGTAACAATTTCCCCAGACTTTGATGCTCCCCTCCCCGATGAGGTGCTAAATGCTTTTATCAACCCAACAGACGCAGAAGCATGAGAGCATTACTTGATACCCATACGTTTATTTGGTGGGTTATTGACGATAACCGACTCTCATCTACAGCTAGAAATATAATTGCTGACCCAGGGAATAACTTATTTTTTAGTGCTGCAAGCGCATGGGAAATTGTAATTAAAGTTCGTTTGGGTAAATTAAATTTACCAGAGCCACCAGAAACTTACATTCCCAGTCGGTTGACTATAAATCGATTTGAAAGTTTGCCTATTCACATGAATCACGCTTTACAAGTCGTCAATCTACCTGCTTTACATCAAGACCCTTTTGACCGAATAATTATCGCTCAAAGTCAAGTGGAAAAAATGCCCATAATTACTGTAGATAAGAAAATCACACAATATCCTGTTGATGTAATTTGGTAGCCAAAGATAAGAATTACTAAAAGATGAATAAGACTCAATCAGTGACAGAAGTGAAAGGATAGCCCATCACCGCAGTAAAGCTAATCCTCGTCTTCTCTCTCTTCACCATACTGTGCTGGTGGTTCGCCATGATATTCAAGAATCTTGGGCTTTTTCATTTTGGCATTGGCAGGCTCAATCTTTTCTAGCTGCAAATCAAACTCCCACTCATCCAGTAAATCAAAGGTAAATTGCAAATGATTTCTTACCTCAAGCGGTAATTCACCTAAGCGGAAATCGTTGGTGTTAGGTGGAATATCAACAAAGGGATGAGTAAATTCAAAAATGCGTCCTATATGGTCTTTGTAAATAAACCGATAAAGATGTTCAAAGTCAAAATCAAATGCTTCGACAACTGCGGCCGCAACTTGATCCAAATTGAGGTCGCTAGGAATGGCTATGCGTCGCCAAGCGTCTAATAGCTTCACTTTAAAAGTATAAATTGCCTGCTTAAACTCTCCGTTGGCGATGACTAAGGTTTGTTCCCATTCAGGAAAGTATTGCTGGAGATATGGTTTGAGTTTTTCAAAGGTGATGTGGAAATCTAGAGATATTTCTTCATCTTCTGGCTGTCGTTCAATTTCATCATAAATTTCAGAGAGCAAACCTATAATGGCATCTCCCCAAGGACAGCGTTTTACAGTAGTGATACGCCATCCTTTAGCGGGTTTTGGTTCTCCTGGAGTGAGGTCAAGAAAACCAAATAAATGCAACAGGCTAAGATTGTGGAAGCCTGGATAATAGACTAATTTATCTTGTTCTTGGTAACTGTTAACGGTTAAACCTTCATCTGGAATTTCTCGCCAAAATTGGCAGCAGCGAAATAATGGTCTATATATGTCTCTAGATTCGCCTAAGAGTTCGCCTTCTCCCCAAAGTAGCCAGGATTCTAAGAGTGTGAAATATTTTTCAGTTGGGTTGAAGCCTTGCCAAATTTTGAGGCGTTTTTCGTCTAAAACTAATTTGGTTTTTTTGCCTTGGGTGATAACTTGAGACAGTCCAGATGTGCGAAGGACAAAGTATAACCCGTGAATGTAGGGGTAGGATTTTTGTTGGGGACGCTTGAGGTTAGTTTCAATGGGGTAACTCAATCGAGAATTGAGTTGCTG
Organism: Anabaena sp. CCY 9402-a; assembly: GCF_963920945.1. Taxonomy (NCBI): domain Bacteria; kingdom Bacillati; phylum Cyanobacteriota; class Cyanophyceae; order Nostocales; family Nostocaceae; genus Anabaena; species Anabaena sp. CCY 9402-a. The sequence continues at coordinate 11,215 of NZ_CAWUDL010000024.1, read as the reverse complement.
GAGGTATTTGAGAGAGAATTGGTGATATGTGCTGCTGACTTCAACGCCGTCTGGTTGGAGAAATTCTAGGATGGTTTGAAAATCCCGCAGAATTTTTCCTGGGAAATTTTGGCTAATGCTTTGCTGTTGGAGGATTTGCTTATTATCTTCCGTCAGGGTGGGAAGTTGTTCTCGCAGATGATTGGGAACGGAGAAAAGTCGTCTCATCATCTAATTTCAACTCTCATTTACAGGGTATATAAAATGCTTTGTTTACAATAGTTGCAGCTTATTTTGACTTTGCAGAAAGTAAGATTGCATTTGGGCGATCGCACACTATTGTACAGTAGCAGCAGCCCGCTAAACCAACGCATCCATAAACAATTAGTAGCTAATTTGACATCGAGAGGCTGATATATAGGATAATACAAGTTACATACCTAAACATTATTTACGGTAGGCTATGTAATTTCACTGTCTAAACTCTAAATCAACCCTTTTATGTCAGAAGCCATTGACAAGAAATCCTTGAGTGAACGTGACATTTGTACAAAGTACATTACGCCTGCTCTAGTTAATCAAGGCTGGAATATCAACACTCAGATTCGAGAGGAAGTGACGCTGACAAAAGGTAGGGTGATTGTAAGAGGTAAGCTTACTAGTCGAGGTGAGCAGAAACGCGCTGATTATGTGCTGTATCACAAACCCGGTGTACCACTGGCTGTAATTGAAGCTAAAGATAATAATCACTCTGTCAGTGCGGGAATGCAACAGGCGATCGCAACTGGTGAACTAATTGATGTACCATTCATCTTTAGCTCCAATGGCGACGCTTTTATGATGTGCGACTGTACAGTCACCGAGGGACAGCGAGAGCGAGAAATCCCCCTCGACCAGTTCCCGACACCGCAGGAACTTTGGCAAAAATACTGTGATTGGAAGGGAATTAACTCCGACATTCAGCCGATTGTTGCTCAAGATTACTATCCCAGTCCTGACAAAAAACAGCCACGCTATTATCAACAGATTGCTATTAACCGGACAATTGAAGCGATCGCTAAAGGAGAAAACCGCATTCTGTTAGTGATGGCGACGGGTACGGGTAAGACTTTTACAGCTTTTCAAATTATCTGGCGGTTGTGGAAGTCAGGGGCGAAAAAGCGTATTCTGTTTTTGGCAGACCGCAACATTTTGGTTGATCAAACTAGAGTTAATGACTTTAAACCCTTTGGCTCAAAAATGACCAAAATTAAGCAGCGACAGATAGATACATCTTACGAAATTTATCTATGCCTGTATCAGGCGGTAACGGGAAATGAAGAGGCGAAAAACATTTATCGGCAGTTTTCAGCAGGTTTTTTTGACTTAATTATTATAGATGAGTGCCATCGGGGAAGCGCATCTGAAGATTCGGCATGGCGAGATATTTTAGAATATTTTAGCAGTGCAACGCAGATTGGCTTGACTGCTACCCCAAGGGAAACCGAAGAAGTTTCTAATAGTCTTTATTTTGGCGATTCAATTTTTACCTATTCGCTCAAACAAGGGATTGAAGATGGCTTTTTAGCTCCCTACAAAGTTATTCGCATTGACTTTGATAAAGACTTGAGTGGATGGAAACCCAAGCCAGGACAAAGAGATAAATATGGTAAAGAAATTCCTGCCCAAGTATTTAATCAGCGAGATTTTGATAGAACTCTGGTTTTAGAGAAGCGTACCGAGTTAGTCGCCCGGATTATTTCTGATTATCTCAAATCAAGCGATCGCTTTGCCAAAACTATCATTTTTTGTGAGACGACTGACCACGCAGAACGGATGCGGGTGGCGTTGGTGAATGAAAATACTGATTTGATGGCGGAGAGTAGCCGCTATATTATGCGAATTACTGGGGATGATGTTCAGGGTAAGGCAGAATTGGATAATTTCATTGACCCCGAAAGTAAATATCCTACGATTGTTACTACCTCTGAGTTACTGACGACTGGTGTTGATGCTAAAACCTGCAAATTGATTGTTTTAGACCAGCGCATCTTGTCAATGACTAAATTTAAGCAAATTATTGGTCGCGGGACTCGCATTGATGAAGACTATGGCAAAATGTTCTTCACCATTATGGACTTTAAAAAAGCGACGGTGTTATTTGCTGACCCTGACTTTGATGGTGAACCTGTACAAATTTATCAGCCTAAGCCAGTTGATCCAATTGTTCCGCCCGATAATGGAGACGATGAGGTAGTCATTGATGGTGAGATTACCCGCAAGCAAAGGCGGGAGAAGTATGTAATTGCAGACGAAGAGGTGGCGGTTGCTTTTATTCGAGAGCAATACCACGGTAAGGACGGTAAGCTGATTACGGAATCGATTAAAGACTATACTCGCAAAACAGTTAGTCAGGAGTACGCCTCGTTAGATGCTTTCTTGAAGCAATGGCACTCTAGTGAGCAGAAGCAAGCTATTATCCAAGAGTTACAAGAGTTGGGTGTACCTTTGGAAGCTTTAGAGAAAGAGATTGGTAAGGATTTTGACCCATTAGATTTGATTTGTCATGTTGTCTTTGACCAACCGCCACTAACACGGAAGGAAAGAGCAAACAATGTCCGCAAGCGTAACTACTTTAGCAACTATGGTGAGCAAGCCAGAACAGTTTTAAATGCTTTGTTAGATAAGTATGCAGATGAAGGGATTGAAGATATTGAAAGTCTAGATGTGTTAAAGGTGCAACCAATCAGCGATTTAGGCACTCCCTTAGAGATAATTCGTATTTTCGGTGGTAAGCAAGCTTATTTACAAGCTTTGTCTGTTCTCAAAGAAGAATTATATCGAGTATCTTAAATCTTTGAATAGGATATGATGTCTCTTCTAGGTGAGTTTGGTCACATCTCCGACTTGCTTGGGGATATAGCTGCCCTATAAAGGATAAGTCCTTTAACAATGGCACTGTATTGAGTCACAATGCGATTGTATTGCCTGACAATGGCACTGTATTGAGTCACAATGCGATTGTATTGCCTGACAATGGCATTGCATCGAGTCACAATGCGATTGTATTGCCTGACAATGGCATTGCATCGAGTCACAATGCGATTGTATTGCCTGACAATGGCATTGCATCGATTCGCAATGCGATTGTATCGCCTGACAATGTGATTGAATCGATTCACAATGCGTAAACCTAAAGCTGCTTGTCTTAGACATCGCATTACCTTGCAAAAATTACAAGGGGCGTTGTGGCTGAGACTAAAGCACAGCAAATCTCGGAAGGTGTCGTAGTCTCAGCTATAACACTAGCTACAAAACTACAAAATTAATTATGTCAATCAGCACTACAATTAAGACTATTCAAGATATCATGCGGAAAGATGCGGGCGTTGATGGTGACGCGCAACGCATTAACCAGTTAGTTTGGATGATATTCCTCAAGGTTTTTGATGCCCGTGAAGAAGAATATGAACTGTTAGAAGATAATTATAAATCTCCGATTCCTGAAGGTTTGCGTTGGCGAAATTGGGCAGCAGATTCCGAAGGTATCACAGGAGATGGTTTACTAGATTTTGTCGATAATGCTTTATTTAAAACCCTCAAAGAACTAAGAACTACGGCAACTGATGCCCGTGGGCAGATGATTGGTAAGGTGTTTGAGGATGCCTACAACTATATGAAAAATGGTACTCTCATCCGCCAAGTAATTAATAAGCTCAATGAAGTTGATTTTAATAAAAAAGACCAGAAAAAACAGTTTAGCGAGATTTACGAGAAGATTCTCAAAGATTTGCAGAGTGCGGGAAATGCCGGAGAATATTATACTCCCCGTGCGGTAACAAAGTTTATTGTCGATAGAATTAAGCCGCAATTAGGCGAAATTGTATTTGACCCGGCTTGTGGTACAGGTGGCTTTTTAACAGCAGCAATTGATTACATTCGCCAATATTTTCAAAGTGCTGATGTTCCAGAAATTCTGCAACGGACGATTCGCGGGACTGAGAAAAAGCCGTTACCTTTTAACCTTTGTGTAACGAATCTGATTTTACATGGTATTGATGTACCGGAAGCAGAACATGATAATACTTTGGCACGTCCTTTGCGTGATTACAGTCCTCAAGAACGGGTGGATGTAATTATTACTAATCCGCCTTTTGGTGGGATGGAAGAAGATGGAATAGAAGATAATTTTCCCGCTACTTTCCGCACACGAGAAACAGCAGATTTGTTTCTGGTGCTGATTGCTCATTTACTCAAGGAAGGCGGTAGAGGCGCAATAGTTTTACCAGATGGTACGCTGTTTGGGGAAGGTGTGAAGACGCGGATTAAAGAAAAACTGCTGCAAGATTGCAATCTGCATACAATTGTGCGCTTACCAAATGGCGTATTTAATCCCTACACAGGTATTAAAACTAATCTGCTATTTTTTACAAAAGGTGAACCGACAGAAACGATTTGGTATTATGAACACCCTTACCCAGCAGGGTATAAGTCATACTCGAAAACTAAGCCGATTCGCTTTGAGGAGTTTGCACCGGAGCAAGAATGGTGGGATAACCGCGAGGAAAATGAATTTGCTTGGCAAGTTTCAATTGCAGATTTAAAGGCGAATAATTACAACTTAGATATTAAAAATCCTCACAAAGTTGATGTAGAACACGCTGATTTAGATGAGATGTTAGCAGCGCATCAAAAGCTTATGGCTGAGTTGGGTGAGGTGCGGAGTAAATTGAAGTCTGAATTAATGGAAGCATTGGAGAGAGATGAGTGATAAAAAAATGCGGTTAGAATTGATTTATATTCTCCATATAAAAGGAATTAAATATGCTAAATTCAGTTGAATTTCAAGCAAAGATTCAAAATGGTTTAATTCAGATTCCTGATGAGTACAAACAAGAACTCAGTGAAGGAGATGATATTAAAGTAATTGTTTTAGTAAATAAAAAGTCATCTCGACAAAGAGACATAATTGATGAATTGACACAGAATCCTGTGCAGGTGGATGGATTCCTCAACCGGGAAGAAATTTACAATCGCTAATTATGATATCTGGTGCATCATTCGTTGATACAAATGTTTGGCTTTATCGCTTGTTGGATGACCAAAAAATAGAAGTAGCAGAAAGAGAAAGAAAGCGTAATATTGCTATTTCTATTACAGATGCTGAAGGAATAATTATCAGTACACAGGTTGTCAATGAAATTTCTAACAATTTACTGAAAAAAGCAGCCTTTAATGAGGAGCAAGTTAAAGCTGTGATTCAGTCGCTTTATCGTCGCTGCACTGTGGTAGAGTTTAACCTAACTATTTTTGAATCTGCTTCTAACCTCCGCAGTCGATATAATTTCTCTTTTTGGGATAGTTTAATTGTTGCTTGTGCTTTAGCTGCGGGAGCAAGTATTCTCTATTCTGAAGATATGCAGGATGGGTTAGTAGTAGATAGTCAATTACAAATTGTGAATCCGTTTAAATGAAAGTAGATAAGTTTTTTCAAAATTTTGAATTATTGACTGATGCGCCGAATGCAGTTGTAAAAATGCAGGAAATCATTATGCGGCTAGCATTCTCTGGTAAGCTTACTAAGCGTGATATTAGCGATGTTAAAGTTAACGATATTTTTAAAGAAATCAAATTTGAGAGAAAGCGTTTACTAGAAGAGACAACCTTTAGAGAACCGAAAGATTTCAAACCGATTCATCATAATGAAATACTTTTTGAACTTCCCAAAGAATGGATGTGGGCTAGAATTGGTGAACTTTTTCTAATTTCTAGTGGGACAACACCTAATAGAACGAATCATAAATATTTTGAGAATGGAACAGAATATTGGGTAAAAACGACGGATTTAAATAATGAAACAGTATTAACTTGTGAAGAAAAAATTACCAAGCAGGCAGTTTTAGATTGCAACCTCAAATACTATCCTGTTGGAACAGTTTGTGTAGCTTTGTATGGTGGTGCTGGAACTATCGGAAAGTCAGGTTTATTAGGTATAGAAACAACTATTAACCAATCTGTTTGTGGAATTTATCCTAATAAATATGTTAATGCTAAATATTTACACTTATATATCAAATTAATTAGACCTTTGTGGATGAATTTTGCTGCTAGTTTGAGAAAAGCACCAAATATTAATGCAGGGGTTGTCAATAATATGGTTTTTCCACTAGCACCTCTAGAAGAACAGAAACGCATTGTAGAAAAGTGCGATCGCCTGCTCTCAACCTGCGACGAAATCGAAAAACGCCAGCAGCAAAGGCAAGAGAGCATTTTGAGGATGAATGAGAGTGCGATCGCTCAACTCCTCACCTCCCAAAATCCCGAAGAGTTCCGCCAACACTGGCAGCGCATTTGCAATAATTTTGACTTACTCTACAGCATCCCTGAAACAATTCCTAAACTACGTCAGGCGATTTTGCAGTTAGCTGTGCAGGGTAAACTTGTGCGTCAAGATCCAAATGATGAATCCGCCTCAGTTTTATTAAAAAAAGTTGAAACTGAGAAAGAAAATTTAATAAATCAGAAAAAGATTAAAAGAATTGACTCATTGCCTGCTATTGATTTTAATAACTTACCTTATCAAATTCCAAAAACCTGGGAGTGGGTTAGATTAGGTTCACTTGTTGAAGTGATTACTAAGGGATCTTCTCCCAAATGGCAGGGAATAAATTATGTTGAGGATAGCTCTGGCACACTTTTTATAACAAGCGAAAATGTTCAAAATTATGTAATTAATGTAACTGAACCTAAATTTGTCGAAGCAAAGTTTAATGAAATAGAGCCAAGATCAATACTAAAGCGGAACGATATTTTAATGAACATTGTAGGCGCATCAATTGGTCGTACTGCGATATTTGATAGAGATGATATTGCAAATATAAACCAGGCAGTGTGCTTGATAAGATTTATTTCACCTGAAAAATTTATTGAGCTTCGCTACATACTTCACTTCTTCAACAGTCCTGTTTGTATCAGTTTCATGTTCGATAAGCAGGTTGATAGTGCCAGAGCAAATTTAAGTATGGGTAACATTGCAAAATTCCCAATTCCGCTTCCCCCGCTTGCAGAACAAAAACGGATTGTAGAGAAGTGCGATCGCCTGATGTCTCTCTGCGATACCCTAGAAACCAAACTAAAACAAGGGCGAGACAGCAGCGAGAAACTGATGGAAGTCGCAGCAAAACAGGTATTAACAGCCTAATAGCCATTTTCCGTAGGGGCGGGTTGACAAATATGCTCAATGATTAATGATGATCTGGGTGAACCCGCCCCTACAAACCGCGTTTAGACTGACGATAAGGCAAAATTAAAATATTAGCCCTGACATTTAACAGTCAAGCCAACCATGACCTCAATCAAAGCAAAACTCATCGAAGCGATCGAAACAGTACCAGATTCGATTTTAGAGCAAACCCTTGATTATCTCGAATATCTCAAAACCAGAGAACAGAAACCTCAGACTTTATCTCAAGAAATTGCTCAAACAGAAGGAGAGCCGATTTTGCGTGGTTCTAAAGCCAAAGATTTACTCAAGTTTGCAAAAACATGGCAAGGAAACGACTTCGAGGAATGCCTTCAGCTTGTTTATGACACCCGTTCCCAAGCAGAGTTCTAATGTATTTGCTTGATACCAATCACTGTAGCCGCATCATTTTTGGTGATTCTAACCTGATCCAACAACTACAGCTTCATAGCGAAGCAGGAATTGCTACCAGTGTCGTAGTATGTGGAGAACTCCTATACATGGCAGCAAAATCCGATCGCAGTGTCGCCAATCTTCAGCAGGTCAGAGTATTTTTAGACACAATCGATATTTATCCCGTCAATTTCTCAATTTCTGAGGTTTATGGCAATCTCAAAGGCAAATTGGTGAAAGCTTTCGGGCCTAAAGAAAAAGCCCAGCGTCGAAACTTCAACCTGCAAGCCCTTGGTTTTGGAGATAATGACCTTTGGATTGCAGCCACAGCAATTCACTATAATCTCACTGTAGTTTCCACAGACAATGATTTTCGACGGATTCAGCAAGTAGAAACTTTGCTTTTGGAATCTTGGCTTGCCAGTTAATTTACTGAGAAGAATTACGAATTGGTATCAGATGATCTCTGCTACTGGCTACGCCTACGCACTTTCCTAGTTGAGAAGCGATCGCCAATGATGGATTCCAGAGGTTGTAGGGGCGGGTTCACAGATATGATTCAATCATTCACCACTATCTTGGTTAACCCGCCCCTACTGCTTGTAAAAAATGCGGGGTAGGTTTTGTATAGAAGCGATCGCCTTTTCAACCAACTACAAATTATTTCGGTGTAATAGTCCCATCATTCTGAGCTTGTCTAATCGCTCGTCTCAAAATTAACACTGCCATTTGAGATAAAGAACGCTCCTCTGCATCAGCCAATTGTTGCAGGGCTTCTTTGTCTACTTCTTCCATGTAAATAGTTACAGTTACTTTTCCCATATCACCATCATAAGCTATCTTGTGTCTTTTTCTATTAAACACACTAAGACGCATAAATTAACATAGCAATACATCATATTTATGTATAATTACTGATAAGTCAAAAGCCAGCCTCGAACTTTCCTACGGCTCAAGCTGGCTTTTGGCCCCTCTATTCAGGAGTCATATACAATGTTAAACCCTGTTCGCTATAAAACAGAAGAACACCGAGCTTATCAACAAGCCTTAGATGATTTCGGCATCACCGAATTACTAGCCAAGCTCAAAAACTACTCTGAAGCTGACTTTGAGAGCACCTGGATGCAACTCCAGCAGCAAGAAATAGAAACTCTAGCGGCAATTCTGATTTCTGCGTTAACTCATAGCATCAATGGAAAATTGATTGCCGCTTATCTCAATCTCATCAGGCACAATCACCAAGATATAGCCCCAGGTTTGATTAACCTGAAATACCCAGACGCATCTATTGAGCTTCCCGCTAACTTTCCTGATGTAGCCCAGACACCCAGATTTTTATATGGCGATCGCCTGCGTTGGCTTAGTAATGAAAGCGATACTGACTGGGGTATTGTCATAGGTCGATTTTATAGCTTTGCTTCCCACCGTTGCTGCTGGAGTTGGTGTTACCTGATTTGGTTGAGTAAAGATAGCCTTAGTGCAGCTTGGACATCTGCGGATATTGCTTGGGAAGAAGATTTAGAACCAATCAGCGAGGAGACATACTGATGAATCCTCATCCACTCCAACAGCGAGAGCAAGATTTGATGCAACTCTACAGTTATTGTCAGTTAGGTATGACTCCCAAACAGTTTTACGCCAAATGGCAGGTGAACCACGAAGAAATTGCTCAGATTTGCTCTCGTTCCCTGTCCACTGTTAGACGCTGGTTTGCAAGAGGTAAAAACTACCGTCGCCCCATGCCAGCCGATTTACGCCACCTAGCACTGATGAACTTTTTGCTGGAACACTTTGAGGAAATTCCCCAAGAACTGTTGCAGAACCTGTGTTTCCCAGACGAAAGTAGGGGCGGGTTCATAGATATGTTTGAGGATAAATGAGGTTATTTGTCAACCTGCCCCTACGGCATTTAATTGCAATATCAAAATGATATTTCTTGCCAGCCACCTTCACAGTAGGCTGGCTTTTGTCTTGGAAATTACAGATAATCACCAGGAGAATTTGATGACATACCTTGAAAAGCTCAGTCCTTGGTGTATAGTTCGGCTGTTACCTAATATGCAGAACCGGATTGTCGCTCGTTTTCGTCGCCGCAGCGACGCAGAAGCTCATCTACAAGTTTTACGCCGACTCATCCCCAGTGTCAGTTTTAGACTTATTTTCGATGTGCCGTTAGAACAGCAAAACCTAACTGCTTGAAATCAACAATATCAATGATCCGTATTTAGCGATCCTAGCGATCCGAATAAACCACATTTTTGTGATCCGCGATCACATACCAGCATCAAAAATCCTGTTATGGCATTACTCAGCCTGCTGTGAAGTTGGGCGATCACCTACGGTGGGATACCGTTGGCGAAATGTTTTTTAACGCTGGAAATCCTTATGCCACCGTGGTAATCCCTCAACAAAAGTTCCAAAAACCACCCTTTTAATGAATTCGCCAACGGTATCCGGTGGGCGGAACGCCATCGCCAGGATACCAAACTGAAAACTATTGATCAGGCGATCGCTTCGCTACTCAAGGTTAATTTTTGCCAACTAGCAAATTAAGTTCAAGCAAGGAGGTTTCAAGCTGAAACATACTCCCGTAATTTCTGCTGAATTTACACCTACTGTCTGAATATGGACAACATTCTGCAAGCTAAAGTCTCAATTCTAGGAACTAGAACACTTGCCATACACCACTTTGGAATTGATGCTTTGCCATTAGAAGCTAAAGAAAAAGATGGTGTAGCTGGCCATAGTCCCAATGAGTGGAAAAAGACAGTTCTCATGGATGAAGAACGCCAATTATTTCTACTCCCAACATACTTTTTCGGCTGCATCAAATATGGCGGTAAAACTGTGAAACGGGGCAAAAGTAACTTACTTGCAGACATTGCCAGCACCTTGCAAGTTATGGATGACCAAATTTATATCTGTAGTGGCGACGGGCCAATTCAGTTACCTGATCCACCTCAAGTAATTGAAGCAGGAACTATCAAAAGCGAGAAACTACCAGATACCTACGTCGAAGTAATTGGTGTACGTAACCCATCCACTAAGGCGAGGAACATTCGTTATCGTGTTGCTGTAAAACCTGGATGGCAATGTTCGTTTACTATTCTTTGGGATTCTGTAGTTGTTGATAGAAAGTCATTAGAGACAGCGATCATCAACGCTGGAACTCTAGTAGGTGTTGGTGATGGGAGACAGAGCATTGGTTATGGGCGTTTTGAAGTGACTGGGCTTACCATTCTCTAAATACATGGTTGGTTCTGTTGTGTCCAGTTCAGTTGCGTCTAGTTTTGTTGAGTCACGTTCTGTTAAGTCAAGTTTTGTCATGTCATGTTATCAAGCAGTCTGTATCTACAAATAAAACAACGTCGTCAGCATCCCAAGCTGCCTATTTTTTGGTGGCGACGACAACCTCTAGAACAATGGGAAATTACAAGGCAACACATTTATAAACGCGATCGCGGTATTTGCCAAAGCCCAATCGATGCACCTCCCAAAATTAACGGCTTATGTATGGGTGAAGTAAAACTTGAGGTTAAATGTCACAAGTGTAAAAAAGTCTTTAATGAAAAACTGGATTTTGTAGATAAAAGTAAAGGATATACAAAAAGATTAGCGACG
>NZ_CAWUDL010000023.1:0-80524 GCF_963920945.1 Anabaena sp. CCY 9402-a | reverse complement strand
AGACGGGCAGTGGGAGACAGGGGAGGAGAAGCCGCCACCCTCAACAATATTGGCGTTGTCTACGACTCATTAGGAGAAAAGAAAGAGGCACTCAAATACTACAACCAAGCCCTACCCCTATTCCGGGCAGTGGGGGACAGGGGAGGGGAAGCCACCACCCTCAACAATATTGGCTTAGTCTACGGCGATTTAGGAGAAAAGCAAGAAGCACTCAAATACTACAACCAAGCCTTACCCCTACTCCGGGCAGTGGGGGACAGGGGAATGGAAGCCACTGCCCTCAACAATATTGGCTTAGTCTACGGCGATTTAGGAGAAAAGCAAGAAGCACTCAAATACTACAACCAAGCCCTACCCCTAAGACGGGCAGTGGAGGACAGGGGAGGGGAAGCCACCACCCTTTTCAATTTAGCGTACTTAGAACGCGAAAGAGGCAATCTGGAACAAGCCCGCACACATATTCAAGCAGCTATCGACATCATTGAAGATTTACGCAGCAAAATCATCGACCAAAAACTGCGTACTTCCTACTTTGCCTCAGTCCAAGATTACTATAAATTCTACACCGACCTGCTGATGCAACTGCATAAAAAAGACCCCTCCCAGGGCTACGACGCATTAGCACTGCACATCAGTGAACGTTCCCGCACTAGGGGTTTAGTAGAACTGTTAACCCAAGCTAACGTAGATATTCGTAAAAATGTTGACCCCAAAGTCATTGCAGAAGAACGCCGTTTAAACTGGCTACTTGATGCTAGAGAAAAACAACTATCACAACTAGTCAGTCAAAAACAACCACCAACCCAACTAGTAACAGCCACCAAACAACAAATTGCAGCCCTACTCAAACAACAGGAAAATTTAAAAAACAAAATCCGCACTACTAACCCAGAATATGCTGCGCTGAAATATCCCGAACCGCTTACCTTACCTCAAATTCAACAACAGTTAGATAAGGACACCGTATTATTGCAATATTCCTTGGATAAAGACCGCAGCTATCTATGGTTAGTCACCTCTAACTCTCTCAATACTTACGAACTCCCAGGAAATGAACAGATAGAAAAAGCGGCGAGAAATTTACACCAACAATTAACACGTCCACTTGTTGCTGGTGCAACCCCAGAAGAACAAGCCCAATCTTTAGCTGATACAACTAAAGCCGCAAAGGAACTGAGTCAAATTATCCTTGCGCCTGTGGCTGGGAAATTGGGAAGAAAACGTTTAGTGGTGGTGGCTGATGGTGTTTTGCATAAGATTCCTTTTGCGGTGTTGGCTGACCTAACCCCCCAACCCCCTTCCCTGCATTCGCGCAGCGTGTCGAAGACAGGGAAGGGGGAGCAGGAGAGGGAGAAGGAGCAGGGGCAGGGGCAGGAGCAAGCGCAGGAACAGGGAGAGGAGAACAATAAACTCCCCTCTCCGCTTCGGGGAGGGGTTGGGGGAGGGGTCAAATACCAACCTTTGTTAGTCAACCATGAAATTATTACTCTACCCTCAGTTACTAGCCTCGCTACCCACAGACAACAACTCAAAGGACGTAAACCCGCACCCAAAACCCTCGCGGTTATGGCTGACCCCGTATTCAGTGGTAATGATGAACGCGTTACTGGTAAAGCACCGCAAACTTCTGCATCTCTCGACCTAGAACTAGAACGTTCAGCCCTGAAAAGGTCGTTGAATAATCTTAATCGTAGTGGCTTAGATAGACTTCCTGGTACGCGCCAAGAAGCTGACGCAGTGTTGAAAATGGTGTCACCTCAAGAAAGTCTGCAAGCCTTTGACTTTGATGCTAACTACAACTTCGTGACTAGCCAACAACTAAGTCAATATCGCCTATTATTATTCGCCACTCATGGTATTTTCGATGACACTAACCCGGAATTATCAGGTATTGTGACATCTCTGGTAGATAAAGATGGTAAAGCGCAAAAAGGTTTCTTACGCCTCAACGATATTTTTAACCTCGACCTCCCCGCCGAGTTAATTGTCCTGAGTGCTTGCGAAAGCGGTTTAGGGAAGGAAGTCCAAGGGGAAGGCTTAATAGGGTTGACAAGGGGACTAATGTATGCAGGTTCAGCCCGGATAGTTGTGTCTTTGTGGAAGGTGAATGATCAAGCCACGTCTTTATTAATGCAGGAATTATACACCCAAATTTTGCGGGAAGGGAAAACCCCTGCTGTAGCTCTGAGGGAGGCGCAATTAAAATTATGGCAACAAAAACAATGGCAAAACCCCCGTTTTTGGTCAGCTTTTACCATCCAAGGAACGTGGGACTGAAGAGGCAGGGGGCAGGGGGCAGGGGGCAGGGGGCAGGTGCGTTACGGCTTACGCCTAACACACCCTACTTCTCAGAGCATCATCGATTAGTTAGTAATTAAGGAGTTTGAACGATGACTAAAAAGCATTTTTATAAACAACCTTTGGCTGTATTTATTGCTTGCTTCCTTGCAGGAATTTTGAGTTTTACGACTTTAGGCGGTTGGGTATCTGTCCAAGCAAAAGAAACAAAAGCACCAGAATTTATTAAACTCGAAGATGCAGGTAAATTAAATCTATTAAGTAATAGTAAGCCTTTCAAACCTGCTAATCTGCAACAATCTGAAAAACCCTATCCAGCAGACAGGGCTGTAATTGGTTGGGATGACCGTATTCCTATGATTAGTAGAGAATATCCTTGGTCAACTATTGGGCGCGTGCAGGGAACAACTACTGATTTAAAAAATTATCATTGTACGGGAACTTTAATCAGTGAAAATCTGGTTTTAACAAATGCTCATTGTGTGATTGACCCTTCAACCAATCAATTAAGTCGAGAAATCCGGTTTTTTCCCAATCTAATTAATGGTGTTGTTTCTAATAGAAGAGATATCGCTGTGGTTGAGCGTGTCATTTATGGTACTGATTTTACTGGAAATGAACTCAGTAATCAAATCAATGATTGGGCGGTGATGGTAATTGATAAGCCTTTGGGTCGTAAGTATGGTTATTTGGGTTGGCAATCTCTTTCTACTGCCAGTTTCTTGAAAAATCAAGATAAACTCTTTTTTGTCGGTTATTCTGGTGACTTCCCTGATACTAGAAAAAAAGGCTATGAGTTCCTGTCTGCTGGTCAGGGTTGGACTGCTTCATATCAAGCTGGATGCGGTATTGTTCAGGAGAAGGATGGCGTATTATTCCATGATTGTGATACTACTGGGGGTTCTTCCGGTGGTGCGCTGATTGGTTTGATTGGTGGTGAGCCTTATATTGTGGCGTTGAATAATGCGGAACTCACAGATTCACGCACAAGGCGGGGGATTATTAATCTGGCGGTGAAGGTTGATTTCTTGGATAGGTTGTTTGCGAGAAATTAATTCTTAGACTTCTTGTATAAATAACGTCGTGTGCAACTTTCTCTGAAACCTAACCCCCAACCCCTTCCCTTGTAGGGAAGGGGAGCAGGAATCAAAGCCTCTCTCCTTGCAGGGGAGAGGTTTGGAGAGGGGTTTCCCAACCTACTATTGTTGAGGTTAAAAGTAGGTTTTGTATGAGGTGTTACAGAAATTAGTAGCTGAGTTTGTCAAAGAGTGGTGCGATCGCCTATAAAATAAACATAGATAATAAATTTAGTCTTTTGAATTTCATAATTGACAAATAATGTCAATTAATTTAACAAAAAACTTTAATTTCTGCAAAGGGAGCATGAGATATGGATATGCAAGTCCTGAGAGAGCGTGCTGGTATCAGTCGCGCGGAAGTTGCCTTCAGGCTTGCAATCAGTGAAACTAGCGTTCGCAATTGGGAAGCTGGGCGGACTGAGCCAACGATGACCCCGAAAAAATACTTGGAAGCGTTACGTATATTTAAATGTACACCGGAAGAATTGGCGATCGCTAGCGAAAAGTCAATTAATCAACGACACAAGCGTAAACCAGGAAGGCCAAGACGCTTTCCAGAAGATCAGGTAACACAGGTAACGGATTCGCCAGTTTGCAGCTGATAGCCTGCTAATTCAAAGTCTATCTAAAAGTAGATAACTTTAGCTCAATTTTACAGTAGATAATTGCTGGATGATAACTTTTTTTGACTGATCTCTAACTAGTGCGATCGCTCACTATATTAGTCACGGTAGCGCGATAAGATTCTAAAACAATAGTTGTAAAAAAAGGTCTAAATGGCAGAAACACTATTTTTCAACGCTTTGCGGGAAGCCATTGATGAAGAAATGGCGCGTGATTCCAGCGTATTTGTTCTTGGTGAAGACGTAGGACACTATGGCGGTTCTTACAAAGTTACCAAAGACCTACACCAAAAGTATGGTGACTTGAGAGTTTTAGATACTCCCATCGCCGAAAACAGCTTTACTGGTATAGCAGTAGGCGCAGCAATGACTGGGTTACGTCCGATAATTGAAGGCATGAACATGGGCTTTTTGCTCCTAGCCTTTAACCAAATCTCTAACAACGCTGGGATGTTGCGTTACACTTCCGGCGGTAACTTTAAGATTCCAATGGTGATTCGTGGCCCAGGTGGTGTAGGTAGACAACTGGGTGCAGAACACTCCCAACGTCTAGAAGCTTACTTCCAAGCCGTCCCAGGATTGAAGATTGTCACCTGTTCTACCCCTTACAACGCCAAAGGACTACTAAAAGCTGCTATCCGCGACGATAACCCAGTATTGTTCTTTGAACACGTTTTACTTTACAACTTAAAAGAAAATCTACCAGACGAAGAATACGTACTTCCCTTAGATAAAGCAGAGGTTGTCCGTAAAGGTAAAGATGTCACAATTTTAACTTACTCACGGATGCGTCATCATGTGATGCAAGCTGTAAAACCTTTAGAAAAACAAGGTTACGACCCAGAAGTAATTGATTTAATATCACTCAAACCATTAGATTTTGATACCATTGGTGCATCAATACGGAAAACCCACCGCGTCATTGTGGTAGAAGAATGTATGCGAACCGGCGGTATTGGTGCGGAATTAGTCGCATCCATTAACGATCGCCTATTTGATGAATTGGATGCCCCAGTGCTAAGATTATCCTCCCAAGACATCCCTACCCCTTACAACGGCGCGCTGGAACGCCTGACGATTATTCAGCCAGAGCAAATTGTGGAAGCCGTGCAGAAAATGGTAGCAATGCGAGTCTAGGGAATAGGGACTGGGGACTGGGGAAAAGAAAGCAGGGGAAGCAGGGGGAGCAGGGGGAGCAAGGGGAGCAAGGGGAGAAAAATACAATGCTTACTCGCTACTCCCTCACTCCTCACTCCTCACTCCTCACTCCTCACTCAGCACTCAGCACTCAGCACTCAGCACTCATAACTGATGCAAAGAGCGTTATTATAGCGTTTGTCAGTTGCGAGTTATGGTATGCAGAGACAGCGATCGCTTTTAGCGTTGATATTCGTTTTAGTCATAGCCGCCGTTGCGGCCATTGCGTTGATTCCTGTCCCCTTGGGGTTAGACTTACGCGGGGGTTCACAGCTTACTATCCAGGTGAAACCCTCAGCTGAAATCAAGCAAATCACTGAACGTGAATTAGATGGGGTGAAAAAAGTTGTTGAAGGTCGGATTAATGGTTTGGGTGTTTCCGAACCAGTTATCCAAACTGTAGGTACAGATAAAATCCTGGTTCAGTTACCAGGAGTAAATGACCCAGAACAAGCGGAACGAGTTTTGGGAGGTACAGCACAGTTAGAATTTCGCCAACAAAAACCCACTACAGAAACTCAATTATTTGCTTTTCAAGCATCACGCGCCGAACTAAAAGTCAAGCAAGAAGAATTAAGAAAAAGTAACGATCAAGACGCAATTAATAAAAATTTAGAAGATTTACAGAAAAATAATCAAGCGATCGCCGAATTATTTGAGAGTACCAATCCTCCCCTTGATGGGAAGCATCTTCAAGATGCCTATGGTGAACCTACTCAACAAGGTAATAACTGGAATGTGGCTATTCGCTTCGACCCAACAGGTGGTGAACTATTTGCCAATCTAACCAAAAATCTGGCAGGTACAGGACGCAGCATCGGTATTTTTCTAGATAATGAACTGATCAGTTCTCCCGTTGTCGGGGTAGAATTTGCAGCTACTGGGATTACTGGTGGCGCGGCTGTAATTACAGGTAGATTTACCGCCCAAGAAGCCAATGATTTAGGCGTACAATTACGCGGTGGTGCTTTACCTGTACCAGTGGAAATTGCCGAAATTCGCACAGTTGGGGCAACCTTGGGTAAAGACAGTATCACCAGCAGCATCTATGCTGGGATTGGTGGTCTAATTTTAGTATTAATATTTATGGTGGTGTACTACAGACTACCAGGATTAATTGCGGATTTATCCTTAATTGTCTATGCCATTTTGACTTGGGCTACATTCTCTCTATTAGGTGTAACCCTCACGCTACCAGGAATCGCTGGATTTATTCTCAGTATCGGTATGGCAGTAGACGCAAACGTGCTAATTTTTGAACGCACACGGGAAGAATTAAGGACTGGTAAATCACTGTATCGTTCTGTAGAGTCAGGCTTTTACCGTGCTTTTTCCAGTATCTTAGATGGCAACGTCACAACAGTAATTGCCTGTGCAGCACTATTTTGGCTGGGTGCTGGTTTAGTCAAGGGCTTTGCTGTAACTCTAGCTTTGGGTGTAGTAGTCAGTATGTTCACAGCTATTACCTGTAGTCGCAGCTTAATGTTTGTTGCCATTTCCATTCCCGCACTGCGTAAACCAGAACTATTTTGTCCAAACCTGCCAGCATCAGGGGTATCTAACAAGGCAGAGGTAGCTCAATGAAACTCAGTATTAACAAATCGCGATCGCTCTGGTGGACTATTTCTTCTGCTATCACCTTAGCTGGTATTATCTCAATGGTGATTTCCTGGCAAAACCCCAACATTCGCGCACCCCTACGTCCGAGTTTGGATTTTGTCGGTGGCACAAGATTACAATTTGAACGAGATTGTACCAAACCAGGGAACTGTGACCAGCCATTAGATATTAACGTTGTGAGGGAAGTCGCTAAAGCCCAAGGACTTGGGGATAGCAGCATTCAAATCATTGCTGACAAAGAAACACGCCAAGATAATGGCATCTTAATTCGCACAAAAAACTTAGATCGCGAACAGCGTACCAATTTACAAAACGCCTTAAGTGAAAAAGTCGGCACTTTTGACGAGCAAAAAAATCAAATTGACACCGTAGGGCCGACCTTGGGGCGAGAGTTGTTTACCTCTGGTATCATCGCCCTGATTGTGTCTTTTGCAGGCATCATTGCTTATTTAAGCTTTCGGTTTCAGTTAGATTACGCCGTATTTGCGATCGTCGCCCTGTTTCACGACGTACTAATCACAACAGGCATCTTCTCAATTTTTGGTCTGGTTTTCGGCACGGAAGTAGATAGCTTATTTATTGTGGCTCTACTAACCATTACAGGTTTCTCTGTCAACGATACCGTAGTAATTTACGATCGCATTCGGGAAACATTAAAACTAAATCCTAACCAACCGATTACTGAGATTGTTGATGATGCAGTTAACCAAACTTTAGGCAGATCAATCAATACAACTTTGACCACCATGCTGCCATTGTTCGCTATCTTCCTATTTGGTGGTGAAACCCTGAAAAACTTCGCTTTAGCTCTAATTTTTGGCTTCATCGCCGGAGCATACTCCAGTATTTTCATCGCCAGCACCCTTTTAACAGTGTGGCGCGAACGTACAGCTAAATCCACAGTGGTAGCGACTGCTGGAGTAACTGATACATCTGTCGAGTAGTCAAGAGTCAACAGTCCCCAGGAGTTATTTAATTAATTTTGATTTTTGACTTTTGACTTTTGACTTTTGACTTTTAACTTGATTTGTCCCCAGTCCCTAGAATTGCCTATGACTCAACCAGAACAACCTGCAATTCCTGGCAATGAACAATCTTTAGCACAACAAGTCCAAAAGCTGCACCAGTTGACTGTGTATGGGAGGTGGCTATTTGTTGGGTTTTTATGGTTGACAATTGCGCCTCTATGTTTGTGGAATCTCCGCTCAGAAATTAGCTTGTGGCAACAATACTTTACTTGGGCAGCAGTGCGCTATGGACTTTTTTACCATCCACTATCTGCGATCGGTTTAGCTTTTTGTATTGGGATGACTACTTCTGTTTTAGTTTGGCAAAGTCGAAATATTTTGCTGGGTTTACCACGCCAAGAACAGCAACGCCTAGAAAAACAAGTATTTCAGATCCGCCAGCAAGGCCCTACTCATCCTTTGTGGAAGTGGGTGTGTCAATAGTCATTAGTCAATAGTCATTAGTTTTTCCCTGCTTCCTGCTCCCTGTCCCCTGTCCCCTGTCCCCTGTCCCCTGTCCCCTGTCCCCTGTCCCCTGTTGCATACACATACACGAACTCCGTAATTTCTTGCACAATATGATGTGAAGACAGTAAAACTACTGCCATATCGGAGTGCCTACATGATGAACTACCCTCAGATTCAGTTTCGTGAACATCGCCACGCTAAAATAGACCTTTACCAACTCCAAGAATTATTTAATCTTGCAGCTTTTTGGGCGAAAGGACGCAGTATTCAGGATTTGAGTATAGCTATTGCCAACAGCGATCCAGTGATTTCTGTATGGGATGCAGAAAGACTGATTGGTTTTGCCAGGGCAAATTCTGATTGTATCTATCGGGCGACAATTTGGGATGTGGTAATTCACCCAGAGTATCAGGGTACTGGACTAGGCAGCAAATTAGTCGAAACTGTTTTAAGTCATCCTCGGATGCAGGTTGAGCGAGTTTACTTGATGACTACTCACCAACAAAAATTCTACGAAAAAATTGGTTTCCAAGCTAATAGCACTACAACTATGGTGTTGGACAACCAATCGAATATTAGCACTTTGACTACTGTAGAAGTTCAGCTTCAAGAATCGCTAGGGGCATAGATATTTGTAGTCTAGTTAAAGGCTCTCTTTCCGAGATGGGAGATGGTAAAATATCTAACTTGCCTCCCATCACGTCTAACAGCTTTTGATTAAGTAATAGCTTCATACCTGAAGACAGACCAGTTTGATCTGGCTCAGGATTAACAGACTTATCGTCAGATGTAAGCAAATCTATAGATTCATGATTTAAGAAGGCATGATTAGGTAAATCTAGGGAAATTTGCACAAAATTACTATGAATAGCAGTAGAAATGCAAATACTACCCTCTGACATCTGATAAATAGCAGTATCTACTAAATTCATTAATATTTGCCTGAACCACCGTTTGTCAGCCAAAATACAAGTCTCGCTATCTGGAGGCAAAATTCGCAACTTTAAATTGCGATCTACTGCCAGCATATAAGTTAAGTTATAAACTTCTTGTAAAATCTCAGCTAAAGGTTGGGGCTGAATGTCTAGCTTGTTAGTCCCGTGTTCTGTTCGGACAACATTGAGAATTTCATCCATTAAATGTAATAGCTTTAATGCCCGTTCATGAGCTTGGGCAATAAATTCACGCTCTTCTGCTGGATCTTCGCATAAATCCGACAAAATTAACTGATGTAACCCAATCAGACCATTGAGAGGCGATCGCAATTCGTGGGTAGTCCTCGCTAAGAAACCCGCTTTAAACTGGCTCATTTCCTTAGCCATTTCATATGCTAGCTGCGTGTTCTTGATCTCTTCTGGGAATGATAGCGTCTGCTGTTTATCTGTTGGCTTTATTGCTGAATCACTAGCAATGGAATTTACAGAACGTTTTGTTAGTAATCCACGATAACCCACCCCTATTAATAGTCCTAAGCCGAGATATATCCAGTTACTCCAATTCATAATTTGGCAGTTATTAACTTTTTAATTGACCACAAAAATGAAAAATCAGTTTCCAACTTAAATATTAAACATCTAAGTTTACTGCACCTTGACGTAAAATTTGCCAATTGCTACCTGTCCATTTAGCAACAGTAGAAGGTTGACTCAGTGCAGTATTTTTACTGGAAAATTCCGTGGCTGTGGATTCCCAAGTCATTACTTCAGCAAACTGAGCCGCAATTTCTGCCATAGTTTCTAAAGCTGGCTGACCTGACAAATTAGCACTAGTAGTAGCTAGAGGGCCTGTTTGAGACAAAATTTTTTGAGCGATCGCACTTTTCGGAACTCGAATCCCAATTGTTGTGGGGTCAGTTGGATTCATCGCTTTTGGGACGCGATCGCTAGCCGGTAAAACCAATGTCAATCCTCCCGGCCAATACTGATCTACAACTTGCTGCCAAATCTGATATTCTGCTTCACTACCTTGGACATAAGGCCATAAATCTTCTGAATCAGCCGCCATCAAAATCAAAGGCTTATCTTGACTGCGCTGTTTAGTAGCAAAAATTAACGCCGCTTTTTCTGGTAAAACTGCCAGTGCTGGAACAGTATCCGTAGGAAAACTGACTACAAAACCAGAACGCGCACTAGCTATTAATTCTTCTAAAGAAACTTTGGTCATAATTATGAGTATGAGTTACGCCAACCATTACTTAAACTACTCATAACTCATAACTTAGCACTCATAACTTAGCACTCATAACTCATAACTCATAACTCATAACTCATAACTCATAACTCATTACTCAGCACTCACATAAGCTAACGCAAAGCGTTCAACACCCTCTAAATCCGTGTGAATTTGAATGTTTTCATAGCTACCTTGTTTTTGCAGGAGTGTTTTTACCGCCTCAGCCTGTCCAGCCATCATTTCAATTAACCATACGCCACCCGATCGCAAATAGCTGGGAGACACTTCTATCAAATGGCGAATGTCATCTAAGCCGTCAACACCACCATCTAGAGCTAAATGAGGTTCATGGTTAACAACTTCCGGTTGTAGTGTCGGTACGATATCACTAGGAATGTAGGGTGGGTTAGACACCATACCACTAAATTGACCTTTAAGGGCTGTTAACGGCTGCCACCATGAACCTTGATAAAATCGCATCCGGTCAGCTAAACCTAGATTATGGGCGTTTTCTTGTGCGATCGCTAAAGCTTCTATGCTGTAATCAACAGCATGAATTGTAGACTCTGGAAAAGCATCCGCTAGTCCCAAAGCGATCGCACCACTACCAGTCCCCAAGTCTACCCAATGTCCTTGTTGTAGCTGTGACAAGACTTCACTCTTAGCCGCCATTACAGCTAAATCAATCAAGCATTCGGTTTCTGGTCTGGGAATTAACACTGCACTCGACACTTTTAATCTAAAATTTCGCCAAGGTGTACTGCCAGCAATGTACTGTACTGGCAAGCGATCATCTAAACGCCTCAGCCAAAACTGGTCTAACTCTTCTAAAGACAAAGCCATGATAATCTCAGCCTTGTCTTTAAAAGAGTCTAAACGCAGTGACAAGCGGTCTAAACCTGCTACTTCTTGCAGTAACCAATCTATTTCTGCTAGGGGAATATTATGCGCGATCGCTTTTGGGATTGCTCTATTGCGCCATTGCCAAAGTTGTAACCCAGAAACTAAATTTAGCTGTTGCTCTATCATTCCTTAACGTTGATTGGTCTTTGTCATCTGTGAATTTAAATTAAACGTATTATCCTTCGGCAAAGTCCTAATATATTCCCTAGACTCTTGAGATGGTACTAAAACAACTTGGTTGAGCCAAGCATCGTTTTTCTCTTGAAAGGTCTTGACCACTCCATCTACATCCATGACTTGAATATCAGCTTTGGGAAACTTAGACTTGACTTGGTTTAACAAACTCTTTGCATCTTGCTGACTGAAAAACAGAGGAATGAGTTGTTCTTTGCCATCTCTTAGTTTAATGGTTACATAGCCTTGATCCGGGGTAAATCTCACAGCAAAAACTGGTACACTCTTAAATTCATTTACCTGCCGACCACTTTGACGTAATAATTCTATAGCCGCTTTAACTTCCTGATCTACGGGCTTAAAAGCAAATACAAGACGGTTAGGGTTGTTTTTAGTTTGTTGTAATTGCTGATAAATTACACCCAAGGGTACTGCCGTTACTTGTAAGTTTTTGACAATTGCCTCCATTTTGGGGTCTTTACCTTTGGCATTATTCCGTAGTTCTCTAATAAAAGTCTCAGCCTCTTGCCGACTTAAATAAACCCCTGTCACCGAACCACCTGTTTGTTGAGCGTTCTGACCTTTTGGTAAGGTACGGGTCAAGGGTAAACGCTTCTCGTTAGTAATCAAATACACAGGTATGGAGTCTAATTTATTTTTTATTACTTGGTCACGAACAAAGAAGTCATCTGCTTGAGGTGTGGTCACTTTTGGTGGAGGCAACTTTATAGCCACATCTATACCCACTTTGTCCGAAAGTCTGACAAAAGTGTTGATGGGAATACCCGCATTCCTACCTGATTTTACAGTAGCAATACTGGGATTTATCTGATCAAAATTAACATCAATTGCTGGTTCACCTCTACCATGAATGCCTATGACCTCGCCTTTCTCATTCAGCATTGGCCCACCACTCATGCCTGGAAGTGTAGCATTGTCATAAAATAAGGTGTATCCGCCATCAACAGATATCTGAGTCGCATTAGCTAGAACTTGCCCATCCCGACAGTCATAAAAAGGGATTTCAATCCCGGCGTTCTTTTTCGGAAAACCAGTTATGTAAATATTTGTTCTTCTTGTGGCTACATCAGAATTACCCATTTTAGCCACTTGATAAGTTTGATTGCTAGTAAACTGCACAACTGCTAAATCTACCTTGTCTGACAAAGGTTTCACATTGCTGTATTTGAGTTGATGACGCTGATTATCTGGGGTGACAATTTCATATTTCAGATTTGGTTCTTGGACTACATGATAGGCAGTCAGGACGGTGTAAGTATCGCCTTCTCGCTTAATAATCACCCCAGAACCAGGTGTTTGACTATCAATTAATACAGTGATTTTTTCGGCAATGATATCTACTTCTTTCGTACAGGATATTGCTTGTGCTACCTGCGACTGTATTAGGGCGATCGCTACCCCTATGAAAATTGGCAAGAGGTTGTATTTATAATTCATAGGACTTACGCATTGATCAAAATCATCAGCTATCAACGGTTGATTCGTCTAATATGAGCGTGATCGCTGCTGATCTAAATATTAGTCGCCAAAACTCTAAAACGAGCTATTTTCGCTAATACAAATAATTTCCCATTTGTACAACGCGTAAGTCCAACGTTGATTATTTTTTCGGCGCAGGTGCAGATGCTGGTCGATTTGGCGCAGGGGATTTTTTAACTAGCGATTGAATAAAACTGATGGACTCTCTCGATGGATACAGAACAATTTTATTGATCATAGGATCATTGCTGCTATTAAGAGCTTCCATCACACCAAACAGATCCACTACCTGAATCTCAGTATTAGCACCTTCTCCTGGTACAGCTTTTTTGAATTGATCTAACAGAGCCACTGCTTGCTCCTTCTCAAAGAAGAAAGGAATATATCGCTCGTTACCTTGTGCAAGAGGGATCGTTAAATAGCTATTCTCTTTCTTAAATTTAGGCACAAATAAGGGGATACCATTAAATTGATCCCCTTTTTGACCACTCTGATTTAACAGGCTGACTGCTGAATCTACCTGTTGTTGCATCGGCATTAAAGTATAAATGGTCGAATCTGATTTCTTTTTGCCTTCTAGGACTATTTTATAGTAGTCGGCTAAGGACAGAGGTCTTACTTGTAGAGTAGTTGCCAGTTGGGGATTTTCTTTCTTCAGGCGATTGTCTAAAAATTTCTGAGCATCCTGCTTACTAATAAAAAATCCTACTTGAGAGATGCTCTTACCTTGGTTGTTCCTGGAAATAATTACAAATTCACCTTTAGCATTGGTAAGTGTAAAAACAGGAACTTCTTGCAGCTTTTTAACAACCTGCTCTTGTGGTAATGCTACTGCTTGTAGATTACCTACTCCTGGTAAATCGGCTGATAATATACTGCCAGCAATACCCAATATTACGCCTAAGCGAACCAATGCTTTCATGACTTTTCCTCGCATCAATACTTCAATTTAGTTATTAAGTTAGACAAATAGTTGGATTTGCACAGCACCAACTAGTCTTAGTTATATAGCAATCCATTTGAGATGTGAAAAAGTTGTGGCAGTTGTTGAATCTTAACAACCATCTCTCAAAACGTGATATAGCGTTTCCTTCCTTGCGGGGAGGAGGTGAGGTTCTTTTACCTCACTCAAACGAGAAATGCTATATTAGCCCTTGAGAATTGCTATCTAGCTATTTGCTACTGGTGGACTGTGGTAAAGTCGCGTGTTTCTGAAATTCGCCTTGCTATGCGCCCAGGAATACTGTAAATGCCCATGATATGTAGCATTTATGGCGCAGAAACTTTCCCACTTCAAACAGTCAATGCCATTGTAGTGCTTTTATAAAAATGAGAGACATCATCAAATAGTTAATTGTTCCACCAATCCCCGTTCTAGACTATCAACCCAAAATTTTTATCTATAACGCAATTAATTGTGCGTCTAGACAAAAGCTCTACAAACCTCATTCAACTTGGGCTTATGTTATGTGCTTATATATCAAAAACTTACTCAAAATCGGGATGACAGGATTTGAACCTGCGGCATCCTGCTCCCAAAGCAGGCGCGCTACCAAGCTGCGCTACATCCCGAATATTGCTGATTTTTTGTTAATCGGCATTATCAATACTATACCATAATAGCTGACTTTTTTATAGTCAGCTATAAATTTTGGTACAGAAAATTAATGAGGATACCAAAACATACCTTTGATACCTTCTGGATCTGCCATAAAACCCATAGTTCGGTAGAAATCCACCACATGAGGATCAGCAAAAAGAGTCACATTGCTAATCTCTTCACTTCTGAGTTTTTTGAGGACATATTTCATCAATGCCTTACCCATTCCTTTACCTTGAAAGTCTGGATGAACTACCACATCCCAAATAGTGGCATTAAAGGCATGATCTGAGGTAGCACGGGCAAAACCAATCAACCGCCTCTGATTGCCTCGCACCTGCCACATTGTGGCTACGAGAAAACTATGCTCAATAGCTTTTTTTACTTTTCTTAAGGGACGACGCGACCAACCGACAGCATCACAAAGTTCTTCTAGTTCATACAGATCAATATCTCGCTCAGTGCTAAAAACAATACGTTCTGCACTCCGCGTGACTCCCGAGGCATCGCTGTTGGAGTAAGAGTTGCCTGTAGCGTCTACTGTATGCTCTTCAAAAGAGTTTGTTTTACTTGTTGTCGCAGATTCAGAAGTACTAAACCAAGTTTTCCAAAAACCCATGCCAACGTGGTTCGGGGAGTATAACTGAATTGGTTTCCACTATTAAAAGTGTTGATCCACTCTTAACACAACCGCCACCATATCTTTAACCCTTACTTTCAATTTTTTTGAAGATTATCGGGATTTTCCATAGCAACAGCCAGTTAATAGCGTGTTTCATACCAATCATATTCAACTTTAGCACTTTGTTGTAAAGGCTAGGAGAAATTCAATGAACTACCCTGCCAGACAGATAGGACTTTCCAATTCAGATGATTGCAGGGCAAGATAGGGAACACTAGGGAGAATGGGGAAGAAGGAAGTAAAAAAGTAAAAGGCAAAATCAAGGAATCTTTTGATTTTTTTATGCCCAGTCCCTAGTCTCCAGTCTTTCAATGAGTGGATTTGAGATTATTCAATCCAAAATCTAAAATCTAAAATTCTTAGTCCCCAATTCCCAGGCGAAATAAGCAAGCGAGTTTTAACACCCAAGATGGCTTCTGGCTTAAAATCTTCAACACTGGAACTCCTAAAACGCTTTAATCGAGCGTTTCCACAGTTTTATGAGCAATTTGTCAGCAGTGAAATTCAACTGCAAAATTTACGGTTAGCGTATCGTCTCTATAAAACCAAACGGGCTGTAATTGAGCTAAAACCAGAAGGTAGTAAAAGTGCCTTGCATTTTGCTTACCGCAATCAGTCCTTTCTCCTCAGCGATATTTTTGGTGTGCTAGCAGCTTATGGGCTAACAATCCACGGTCTGAGTTTATATGGACAGATTCGTCCCCCCATGCTTGTTTTTATCAAACTTTTGGTATCTCGTGGTAGTAAAGCCTTGACGGAGAAAACCGCAGAAAATGTTTGTCGCGCCATTCGCGAAGCTTTGGGAGGGCGATTTGAAGTAGAAGAGATGTTGGCAGTAGAATTTAACCTAGACGTGGGTTTAGAACAAGTACAGACTGAGTTTTATGTCGATCCTGTATTTCATCTCCCAGCTTTAGTAATTGAGGCGGATAATCAGCCAGGGTTATTTTACAAGGTGATGTATGCTATTTGGCAGGAAGACCTTTTAGTTGTCAATGCTAATTTACTAGTTTGGCGGGGACGTACACGGCTAATTCTCTACTTGTTGGGGCCTAATGAAAGCCTAATTCCTGAGTATTTAGGACATAAAATTGCTGAAGGAGTACGCCAAAGATTGTTGGGTAAGTAAACAGTTGTGAGTTGTGAGTTCTGAGTCATCAGTACAAGATTAGGTCATAATTATTACTACAAACCTCTATAACCCTACATTTTTCGTACTTGCCAAATCATTTTTGAATTTTTTAGCTTGCTTTTTGTAGGGTATTTTGAATTTTCAATAGTTTGCCTGACTCTCTATCTAGTCGTACCCACTCTTAAGGGTACGATATAAATATGGCAACTATTGAAATCTTGGGTTTTCCACACGCATACGAGTTAACAGCTCCAACGTCCTGCCCCCATGCTTTAGTATTTATCCACGGTTGGCTAAATAGCCGTGGATATTGGCAACCTGTGATTTCTCGGTTGTCAATTGATTTGCAGTGTCTTTCTTACGATTTACGAGGCTTTGGCGAATCTCAGTCTCAGCTAGACACTGATTTTAGTCAATCAGAAATTTCTGTTAGTTTGTCGTCTAGCTCTATTCGTACCCTTAGTTCCTCTGTTGAGTCTCTCCATACGCCAGATGCCTACGCTCAGGATTTAGTAGCCCTTCTGCAACAACTAAATATTACTAGTGCTTGGCTAATTGGTCACTCTTTAGGAGGTACGATCGCACTTTGGGCAGCCGCTCAAATGCCTGAGTGTATCAAGGGTGTAATCTGTATCAATGCAGGCGGTGGTATTTACCTGAAAGAAGCTTTTGAGCAGTTTCGTTCCGCCGGGCAGAAATTTTTACAAGTTCGTCCCCGTTGGCTGTCTCAAGTACCTTTAATTGATTTACTTTTTACCAGAAACAGTGTCTCTCGTCCTTTGGATCGCTATTGGGCGCGTCAGCGCGTGATTGATTTTGTCGTGGCTGATCCAGAAGCAGCTCTGGGATCATTATTAGAATCCACAACTGAAGAAGAAGTCAATCGTCTACCAACTTTAGTATCACAGTTACAACAGCCAGTCTATTTTCTAGCTGGTGCTGACGATAAGGTCATGGAACCTAAATACGTGCGTCATTTAGCTAGTTTTCATAGGCTTTTTCAATACTGTGGCGATAATGTGATTGAAATTCCTGATTGTGGACATCTGGCAATGTTGGAACAGCCAGATGCAGTGGCTAATCATATTCGGGCGATAGTCACAAAGCAGGAGTCAATGGTTAATAGTCAGTAGGGCATTGGGGTAAAATTTACATCCTCTCAGGACTCAGGTTGATATAGCTTCATGACTTGGGTAAGTGGCAGTCGAGATTCTACGCCCAACGTTAGGGGGGATGTATGACCAAGGGATAAATGATCGGCGGCGGCGCAGGCGATCATGGCGGCGTTGTCGGTACAGAATTGTAATGGTGGGAAGAGGACACGGATGTTATGTTGAGAGGCTGCTGCTTGTAAGTTTTTCCTTAAGCCACTGTTAGCTGCTACTCCACCACCGACAGCAATTGTATCTAGACCATAATCAATAGCACAGGCGATCGCTCTTTTGGTTAATGCTTTGGCGACAGTTTCTTGAAAGCTGGCTGCTACGTCCGCCACTGGCAATGGTTTAGCATCTTTTTCTAACTGCTGTACTAAACGCAATACTGCTGTCTTTAAGCCGCTAAAACTGCCATCATAGCGATGAAACCCTCCACCCGGTAAGGACACTTTCCCTTCTGGTAGAGCAAAGGCTTGGGCATTTCCGGTTTGCGCTAATTTATCAATGACTGGGCCACCTGGATAGCCCAATTTTAATAATCTAGCTACTTTATCAAAAGCTTCCCCGGCAGCATCATCACGAGTTTCACCTAGGGTTTCGTAGATACCACATTCCTTAACATAAATCAAGCTTGTGTGTCCGCCGGAAACCAGTAAGCTAAGAAAAGGGGGATCTAAAGTTGGCTCACTCAAATAAGTGGCATAGATGTGACCTTCGAGGTGATGAACTCCCAAAAATGGTTTATTGTACAAAATCGCTAAAGTTTTGGCCGCCGTTAAACCCACTAACAACGCTCCGACCAATCCAGGGGCGCAAGTGGCAGCGATCGCATCAATTTGTCCCCAATCTAATTGAGCTTGCTCTAACGCTTGAGCGATCGCCTGATTTATCGTTTCCAAATGCTGGCGAGATGCAACTTCTGGCACTACCCCACCGTACTGCTGATGTACGGGAATTTGGGAAGTAATAATACTACTGCAAACTTGACGATTTTTAACAATTGCCACGGCAGTTTCATCACAGCTAGTTTCTATTGCTAAAACAGTTACCATTGCTACAAAGGAGTAATTAAGTGCTGAGTTCCGTTAGCGGTAGCGCGGCGTTTAGCCGATGGTGAATTTCGATTGATGTTGAATGTGAATTAAGTCTTGAGACTCTTGTGATTTCGTAGTTATTCCCAAAAAAATGATTTTGGGCAAATCAAGTAACTATTGTGGGATAAGAGTGTTTTTAATTCACATTAGACATGATTTCCAAGCAAATATTCAGCACTCAGCATTCACCACTCGTTACTCACCACTTACCACTCACCACTCAGGACTCTGTAAGAACTTGTTTGAGAAGCTTTAACTTTTATTTACTTCAACTTTACTCGATTCCCGCCCAAGAGTATGATGACTTGCTAGTTAAGCAAATAAAGAGTGTACAAGCCGCTTCGTTTTGTACAGAAAACTTTTTCTTTTGTAATAAAAGGAAACATACCGATGAAAAGATTGTTTGCTTTGATGTTAGTGATTTGTCTTGCATTCAGTTTCGCACCCCCAGCTAAAGCTCTAGGTGCGAATCTGACCCCCTGTCAAGACAATCCTGCATTTCAAGCACTTGCAAAAAACGCCCGTAATACTACAGCTGATCCAGAATCTGGGAAAAAGCGTTTTGAACGTTATTCTCAGGCACTCTGTGGACCAGAAGGCTATCCTCACTTAATTGTTGATGGTCGCCTTGATCGCGCTGGTGACTTTTTAATTCCTAGCATTCTGTTCTTGTATATTGCCGGTTGGATTGGTTGGGTAGGTCGTGCTTACTTACAAGCCATCAAAAAAGAATCTGACACTGAGCAAAAAGAAATCCAAATCGATTTGGGTCTAGCACTGTCTATCATTGCTACAGGTTTTGCTTGGCCAGCAGCAGCCCTCAAAGAACTGCTTTCTGGCGAATTAACTGCGAAAGACTCAGAAATTACTGTTTCTCCTCGCTAGTTCAACTTAATTCATTCACTTGTTTTGGAGACTAAATCATGGCAGACAAAACTGACCAAAGCAGCTATTTGATTAAGTTTATTTCCACAGCACCTGTTGCAGCCACTATTTGGCTGACAATTACAGCAGGTATCTTGATTGAATTCAATCGCTTTTTCCCTGACTTACTTTTCCACCCCCTACCGTAAATTCAGAAGTCAGGGCATTGGGCATTGGGTATTGGGCATTGGGCATCGGGCATCGGGAATAATAATTTCCTTTACTCCTGCAATTACCCATTCCCCACTCCCTTTGTTTCTCTTAGTGAAAATGCAACCCTTCTAAATTTAGAGGTAACCTAAAATATGCAAGCAGTAGACGCATCAAAAAATCTTTCCAGCGATCCGAGAAATCGGGAAGTTGTTTTTCCCGCAGGTGATCCACAAATTGGTAATCTGGCAACCCCAGTCAATTCTTCTCCTGCGATCAAATGGTTCATTAATAATTTACCTGCTTATCGCCCAGGTCTGACCCCTTTTAGACGTGGTTTAGAAGTTGGTATGGCTCATGGCTACTTGCTGTTTGGCCCCTTTGCTAAATTAGGCCCACTGCGTAACGCGGACAATGCTAACTTAGCAGGATTGTTGGCCTCTATAGGCTTGGTTGTGATTCTTACTGCCTGTCTATCTCTGTATTCCAACACTAACCCAGACAAAGCTCTAGCTAGTGTTACCGTACCTAATCCCCCAGATGCTTTTAATTCCAAAGAAGGCTGGAATAATTTTGCCAGTGCTTTCTTAATTGGTGGTATTGGTGGTGCAGTAGTAGCTTATTTCTTGACCAGTAATTTGGCTATCATCCAAGGTCTGATAGGCTAATTTTCTGTTTTGGGTAATTAGGCATTGGTGAAAAGTCAGTGATTTTTGACTAGTACCTATGCCTGATTACCGATTAGTAATTTGGGACGAAAAAGCTTTATTTGCCAAACACAGCCGCTTCAATGGCATTGAGAGCAGTTTCTAAGTCATCATTGATTATTTGGATATCAAATTCATCAGCCGCTTGAATTTCCTCGTGGGCGCGTTGTAGACGACGGGCGATCGCCTCTTCAGAATCCTGTCCGCGTTCACGAATACGTTTTTCTAGTTCTGTAAAGGAAGGTGGCAAAATAAAAATACTTAGAGCTTCCGGGAAGGAAGCACGAATCTGTCTTGCGCCTTCTAGTTCAATCTCCAGCACTACTAACCCACCAGACTGCACTTGATTAAGTACAGCTTCGCGGGGAGTGCCATAGTAATTACCAGCAAACTCTGCTGACTCTAGGAATTCGCCTTGAGCAACCAACTGTTCAAACTTGTTACGGCTAATAAAATAATAATTTTTGCCATCAATCTCCCCTGGGCGGGGGGTACGAGTTGTAGCAGAGACAGAGTAATAAAGTTCTGGATGACGCTGTAAGAGCGATCGCATTAAAGTACCTTTCCCGACCCCACTTGGTCCGGTTAACACAATTAGCTTGCCTAACAAAGCACTTTCTTTGGTAT
This sequence comes from Anabaena sp. CCY 9402-a, assembly GCF_963920945.1. Classification (NCBI taxonomy): domain Bacteria; kingdom Bacillati; phylum Cyanobacteriota; class Cyanophyceae; order Nostocales; family Nostocaceae; genus Anabaena; species Anabaena sp. CCY 9402-a. The sequence continues at coordinate 59,410 of NZ_CAWUDL010000023.1, read as the reverse complement.
TAGCACAACTCTGGATGGGTAAGACTGGCATCATCCGTTCAACCTGTGAATTAATCAAGAGACATCATTCGTTAGTAGATTAGTAATTTAATCTGGTATGTGTCCCCAGAGCAATCCTTAACTAACGAATTTGTAGCACTAGTGACAGAAAACTTGTCTAACTCACATGGTACTGCTGATGTGGTCTCAATAGAGGTGGAGTGTTACTCCTACCCTGCATTAATTTTCTACAGTATGATGCTCCCTAGAAATCACGAAGCGATTAGCTACCGTTTCTGGTTGAATCGCCGACAAAATTACGTGACTGGAATCGGTGATGATTACAGCCCTAGTTCGGCGACCATAAGTAGCATCAATTAGCTGACCTCTGTCCCTAGCATCAGTAATAATCCGCTTAATTGGGGCAGACTCTGGACTCACGATGGCAACAACTCGGTTGGCCGAGACAATGTTACCAAAACCAATGTTAATTAACTGTATCTCCATAAAAAAACTGACACCAAATGTGGTGTTCAAAGCTAGTAATGAATTTATTCCCATGTTATCCCTAAAAAATGCGAGTTACAACGCATTCATTCAATACAGCTTGAATTTCTTGATAAGGACTGCTTTTTTCGAGATTTACTCCGTTAAATTGCATAAAAATATGCCTCTAGAGACAGGAAGACTTATACATATAAGAGCTAGTCCTAAGTTTAATTACTAATAGTATCTAAAAGTGATTTGTCCACATTGTTACTTTCTGCAAAATATACATATTTTGCAGAAAATTATCACTAATTATTAATCGAATTACTTCCTCTGATGACTGGTAGATTTTTTCAATTCTTGCCATTTTTGTTGCAGTTGATATAAGTTCGGAGTATTACCTCCATAACGCCAACTCACATAAGCTTGGCAAATATCATTTATGACCTGAGCATGGGCTGGAGCATAATGCCCAGATGATACTTTGGCATACTCTAAAGGTGTCTGTGCTGGATGTTTACCTAGACCTTTTTGATCTGCCCATTGCAGCATTTGTTGATACAGTCGTTCCATTGGCGGTAGTGTACCTAAGCGACGGCGATGTAACCACTCTCGCCACTGCGCCCAGCCTAACCAGCCCAAAAATGCGCTTGTGGTTGCTAATATTAAGCCAGTTAATATACCTACCCAACCTTGAGTAAATAAGGCGAAAAACCAAGCGATCGCTTTACCAAACCAGCTAAATATCGTCCCGAAAACATTGTTGAAAAAGCCTGTCACTGGGGAAGGTAGCCACCCAGCCACCCAATGCCAAAATTGCTTCAGCACACTAAAAGTCTGTGTTTCTTCAATAGAAGGTGGAATCAGGGGATGATTGGGGATGGGATCAAAGGTAAACCAGCCATATTTAGGAAAATAAACTTCCGTCATCGCATAAGCATCAGTGTTTCGCACCACATACATCCCCGTAAAGGGATTAAATTCACCTGGAGCAAACCCTGCTACTAGCCGCGATGGGATACCAATGGAACGCAGCATCACTGTGAGAACTGTTGAGAAATGATCTGGATACCCGCCTTGATGTTTAAATAAAAATGCTTCTACTAAGTCTTCTTTTTCATCTAAAAAAGGGAACTCAAAGGGGTTTTTAGGGATGGAATAGTTTTGCTTGAGGTATTGGGCTAAATAAAGAACTTTTTCATAGGTAGAATCTAAGGTTTTTTGCGATTTCCCTACTTGTTCTTGGTTATATTTAGCGAGAATTTCTTCGGTACGTTGTCTAACTTTGGTGGAAATTTCTGGGGGGATTTGTAGATAATACTTTTCAATATTCCGGGGATAATTTGTAGTAGCTTTTCCCAGTAAAGTACGATCGCGGTACGGTACTTCGGAAATTACTGTATAGGTGAGGTCTTCTGATAATCCCACCGGCGATCGCAAGCTATTTTCTTTATCTACTGCAATCATCGGTGTCGGGAAGTAAATTTCCCTGGGATAAGACATCGCCGGAATTAAGTTAGGCAAGTCTGATACTACCGTATAGGTCTGTACTACTTCCCTAGTCTGGCCGGAGATAGCAGGGGATGATAAAAAAATCTGATAAGACCAAGGCGATCGCTTAATAGTAGTAACCTCTTCATTACGGGAAACCTCCCAACCTTTACCTGTATAGTGGTCAAAGGCCAGCACCCGCCAAAATCCCTCAGCTTGCGATCGCACTCGCATCACCACCTTGGGTTTCATCTCTCCCCGCAGGTTTTGGTTAATCTTGCTATTAAAACCGTAATAAAAACCGCTATCTACCTGTCCTGGTTGACCATTTTTACTCGGTGCTGCACTATTACCATTACCTTGATTGTCAGCGTTACCTTGGCGCACATAACCAGGATTGATAATAGTCTGTCCGGTAAACCCGCCCTTCACCTCAATGGGAGAACTCACAGGAAAAGTCCGCAGTTGATAGCCAGGGAATCGGGGTAAAAATGCAAATACTACCAATCCCAAGGCGACAACTACGGTAAATAGTAAAAAATAACGAGGTACTTGTTTAGATAATTTAAATTCTTTTGACTTTTGACTTTTAACTTGTGAATTTTTCAGTCCCAGTTGCGAACGGTAGTTAACAACTAAAGTCGGCAGTGCGATCGCTAAAAATAATAATAATACGGGTGCGAAGGCTAAAGTTTGACTCAACGTTGCCGCCACACCCAATAAAATTAAGCCAATAACTATGGAATAGCCCAGGTTTTTACGCCTAGGCACATCAAAGCTATGCAAAATCTGGAGTTGAATTAATAACTCTGCCAAAGCCAACCGCGTATCATTTAATTCGCCAAATAACCGCCCAAAGAAAGCACCCAATGCCATTAACATCCCGATGGCAATGCAAAACTTGACGGTGACATTAGCTTCACGACGGCGGTAATAACTCCAAGCTGTACCTAAGACACTCAGTGGAATTGCCCACAGACTAAAAGTAGTATTGGCAGCAATATCCATCGCTACAATACCTGTGATTACCAACGCTAGCACTAGTACCCGCAAGGAAATGGAGTCTTCCACTTCCAACAAAGGCGACCCCTGGTGATTGTGTCGCCCATAACTTACAGGCAGATGCCAAAATCGATTCAACCTGGTTAAATTAAACATTTCCAATTTCGGAAAAGCTATAGAGTAGATGCTGATAGAGACAAATTTTCGGGAAGTTCCTTTAAGAAAACAGGAACTCCCCGAAAGCAGCCTTTGGGAGTATAGATGTCTTGTAAATTTTCATTCTCGTTGCGGGTGATTGTAGAAGCCCTAATGACCGCCCTTCGAGAAACATATTTTGATGCAAAACCACGATAATGCTCTTATCTCTTGGTGTTGATCAATAATGGTGTGCTAGCGGTGGTAATCTCAGCTAGATTGTGGGATTAATCACAAACAACAAGGGCAATTGATCAAGCTCTGGACACTCAACTTCTAAGGTGTAAGTTGGGTGAAGTTGCTGGCAAGAGATTTCCACACTCAAGCATCCGGGAATTGATGACTGTGCCATTGCAATAGAGTTATCGCCCCGCAGTGTCAAAATTCCTTGAGTGGGTAAATCACCATAAACACGTAATAATTTCGTGTCACCTTGGGAGTGGTATTCTACCCGCAGGTTGAGTGCGCCTGCACTAGTTAACCAGAGTCTTTCTACTACTGGCTTGCTTGGTGATACTGGTAGAGTGAGATTATCTAACAGTTGTTGAGCTGCCATTAGAGAAATCGCCATTTGTTGTTGAGACCCCAAATCTGAGTAATCACTCTCGATATTAGGAGTTGTCTCTAAAGTTTCTGGCGATCGATAGCTGCTGCGTAACACCAAACCAGCAAGATTGTTGATTGTGTGGGATTCGGTGGGGAATAAGCCTTCCACCACTTGCACTAATTTTGCCCCTATTGGTAGCGAAGATGTCACCATCTGTTGACATCTTGCTAATAATTCTTGGAATACTTTCTCTGGTAGGGGAATAGGTAGATTCAGCTTTGATTGCTGCGCCATCCACCCCCAGTTAGGGCTAAATACTAGTGATGGCTCATCCAGAGTATCTGGATAGTCTACTATTTGTGTTTCCCAGGGAAACAAGGGTGGGTGGTTTTCGGTGTGAATTTGTAACCGACGTTTGATGACGGCTTGAAAACGTTCTTGCACAGTAGGAATTTCTCCCAATAAAAAGGTTTGGGGTATACTTCCCAACTTTAGCTCACCACTATTTATAGTGGCAGTTTGGCTGAGAAGGTGATCTCCCTTATCGGTATCCTCACAGTTTCCCGTATGGTTTTCTGGTTGATTGATACTAGCCAGAAAACCAAGTAGGTACTTTTGAAAGGATTCTGAGTCTCTATTCATGAGTAGATGCACTAGATCCGGATACTAAGGAATTACGAATTTCCCAAGCTTGTTCTAAAATTTTAAACCACCGTTTTTGTAGTTGTGCCATTGATAACCCTAAAGCTTTAGCAATTTTGTCATCGGGTTGTCCTTGTTGTTTTAAGTCTAGTAAAGCCCTTTGTTTCTCGTCTAATTGGGATGTGTAGGCTTCCCACTGTTGAGGAGTTAAACCTAAATTAGTATGTAAAGAAGCCTCTAACCACTCGTGTACTAGTTCCCATTTGTGTAACAAAGCGAACCTGATCAAATGATACTTAAAGCGTTGTTGTAAGTAATCTCGCTGACGGGGAGTTAAACCTAAAACATTTTCAATTTCCTGGGCTGACATATCTTGGAGACGCAGAGAAAAATAATCAGCACAGTCAGATTGATCACGTTGCTCCAAATAACTCATTAATTCCGTAACGACAACGGAGCGGAGTGTATCTTCTTCTGGTTCGGGTGCTGCTTGGGTAGCCATAGCTGAACGTAACTGCTGTACAGCTGGTTCTTCCCAAGTACCATCACCTTCGTTGCTGCTACCTTCTGCTGCTTGTTCGATATCAACGATCGCTTCTGGGGGCTGCTGTTGAGAAAAAGTCTGAGCGCGGAGAATAATTAACTGCTGTTGACGACCAGGGAGGGGAATCCGCCGCTTACCGTAACGTTCGGTAAAGGCCATGTACTCTGATAGTTCTAGGAGAGTTTGGGGGCGATAGGTAGGGCCAAGTTGGTTTTCCCGACGAAAGGCGTTTAATGCTTCTAAATAAAAACTTTGTAGAAAATCTTCTATGATTGTCAGCCGCCCTTGATAACTCAATTGGCGTTGGGGAGGATTAATGTAACGATAAATAATTGCACTGAGGGTACTGTGTAATTCAACTCTGCCTCGGCTAGAACCCAATTGATAGTATCTCAGACACTGTTGTAGCCTGTGTTTGGCTAGGGTCATCGCTGAATTTTCCACAGCACCGGAAGCTTGAATACGTTTACTTTCGTGGCAAATACGGTATACTTCGATGGTGATCCGGTTGGCTACATCGTGGCAGTTCTTGTCTGAAGCTTTGGTGAACTGCTTAAGCTCTTTGTAGGCAAGTTGGAAGATTACTTCCTCACCGTTAGTATTTTCTCCGAAAGTGTTGGTGGTGGGAGCGGTGGGAGCGGTGGGAGCGGTTGGAATAGTTGCTGTTGCGGCTGAATTCATAGTGTCGGTTGTCAAAAGACCCTATACATAAACTTAAATAGAACTTGTGACGAAGGTGGGTATTGGCTTTATGGTTTTGCGTATAAGCTAAACGCATACACATCCTGGTTAAGGATGTGGTTGATTTTATTATTCCCAACTCTCATGGGATTAATCACATGGCGATAAATGTTATTGCCTTTACCCAACAGACGTTAACAAGTCATTATGGATTTAGAAACACAAATTCAATTGCTGATTAACAATGCACCCAACGATGGTGTAACACCACATCTTGTTGCAGCAATTGCTCCTGTGCTGGTGGCGATCGCTCAAAAGTTACGTCATTCCCAGTACCATATTCTCCAAGATGCGGAGGGTAGCTGGGTTTTAACTACGTTGAGGAATCGTGTCAACCCAGGAATCGAAAAGCGTGTTGTTTACGCTTTCCCTACCATACAGGATGTTTCCCTAATTTCCCCTGCTGGGCTAGACCCTCAAATCACCCCAAAAATTGTTCCCGCCACCCACATTTTGTTCCAATTGGTGGCATTAGAACCCGTAGATAGTATCGTTTTTTTGGAAACGCCGGGTAAAACCACTCACTCGTATGAAGTACAGCGTGCTAAATTCCAAAAACTCATACAGAAACAGCTACGACAACAGCCTTCAAGTAAAAACATACCTCCTGATATTGCTTAAAAAAAATTTGGATGTTGGCTGTTTTAAACACACACCAACATCCAAAAATTTTTATCTCAAAAATCTCAAAAATTTTTCCTAAAAACCCAAAATTTTTTTCCTACATCATGAGTGGGGAGTAGGGAGTAGGTATTGGTTAATAGTGATTTCCCAGTCCCCAATACCCAGTCCCCAGCTAATACAACCGACTTAGTCCATATTCCGCGATGTTGATCAACGTCTGGTGCGATTCTGAAGGTGGGAGAACAGCTAGATGGTCAATTGCTAACTTAGTATGGTGGGCAGCTAAATCTCTGGACTGCTGTATACCTTGGCTATCTTGAACTAAGTCCAGTGCTTGCTCTAAATCTCCCGTTTGAGCAAATTCTCGCTCTATTAACACTTCCAAATAAGGTTTTTCGGCTAGGGCAAATAACACGGGTGCTGTCAGATTACCGCTTTTGAGATCCGAACCTACTGGTTTACCCAAAGCGTCGGCGGTACTGGTGAAGTCTAAAATGTCATCAACAATCTGAAAGGCTATACCCAGATGACGACCATAGGCATACAAATGTTCTGCAACTTCTGCGGAAACTTCACTTAGTAGTCCTGCCGCTTTACCACTATTAGCAACCAACGAAGCAGTTTTGTAATAGCTTTTTTCGAGGTAAGTCTCAATTGAGATACTGGTGTCAAAACGATTCAATCCTTGCTGAATCTCCCCGGTAGCTAAATCCATAATGACTTCTGAAAGTAGTTTGACTACCTGCAAGTTGTCTAAGTTAGCTAAATACCATGAAGATTGAGCAAAGAGAAAATCTCCGGCGAGGATGGCAATGCGATTACCAAACAAACTGTGAACGGTAGGAACGCCCCGCCGCACGTCTGATTCATCTACTACGTCATCATGTACCAAGCTGGCAGTGTGAATCATTTCGGTGATTTCTGCTAGCCGACGATGACGCGGTGTAATATCTTGGTCTAACATGGTCGCCCGCGATATCAACAGCACGATCGCTGGTCTGATACGCTTTCCCCCAGCCCCGAAAAGATGTTCGGCGGCTGCAAACAGAATGGGGTGGCGATTTCCAACTAGCTGCTTGAGGTTATCTGCTAGTATTTGCAGGTCTGCTTCCACAGGGGTAAACAGGGAGGTGGCTGGGGTCATGGATGGGCGGACTCTGACTTTAGTTACGAAAGTTTACATATCCTAATACTCATTCTAAGATAAGCCTGTGCCAGCGCAAAGTTTTGCTCATAAGAAGTAGTAATTTTTCGATTGCCGACTCACTAAAATTCCTGGCTGATACTCTTGACAAAATCCTGATCTGAGCGAATGAAACAGCCCTGCCCTATCATCATGCAACCCCTAATGAAGCGTTAAGTTAGACTACTAAGTGTTTTCTGTAAAAGTCCTTTGCAGCAAGCATTATTTTTTTATAATGAATTTTTATATTAATTTATAATACATCTCCAAAAATATTTTCACTTAAATTACGTAATATTAATTACATATTAGATAAGTTTATGTATAAATTTAGCACCTTGTATTCCGCTATAACTATCTAAAAAATTTCAAATTTTCCCTCAAAGTTAACTTTGTTATGTTACGCTATAATCTAAGGATTTTAGATTTTTCAGTTATTCACCCCACAACAGTAATTCACTTTTTAGTGACGTTACTCTTTCAGTGTTGTGAGTTACAAATATAACTTCGTCCAATCATCAATCAAGGAAAATTTTCTTGGTTATTGTCTATGGCGAAAGATTCTTAACTAGGAGCTAGACAACTCTTTTGAGAGTTGTTGTTATATATTTTTTGCTTGCGTTGAGCGTAAGCACAGCTCTTGTTGTCAAGATGTCGACAAAAATAAAGCAGACTAGGTAGGCTGCTGAGGAGTGCAGTATTGGGTTGCTGTAAGGCAATGTAATGTCTGTTGTCGGATGTATGGTCTGCAATTAATTAAATAGCAAATACTTAACCCGTAGAGAATTAATGACTCTATGGGGGAATCTGCCTTAAATTAATCCAGCTACCGAGATATTACTTGGTTGGGGAAGTTTTTGCCAATTTTATGCAATTTAATTATTTCTTTGAAAAGGTGCGGGTGGAATCATGCTTTATGGGAATATGCCTATGATGATTTTTATTTTAGCTGCGGGATACTTGCTGACTGTCTATCTATTGTTGGGTTTAGCAAAACGTACTGGAAAAAAGCCTAGTCAATAGTCATTAGTCACAATGGTCATTGACTAATGACTATTGTGACTAATGACTAGGAATATTAGCAAAATCAACTGATTCAACGATGGGGGTATGGCCTAGCCAATTGACTCCAGATTGAGCAAATTGCTGCGGTGAACCGCTAACAGCGAAGCGAGTTGGTAGGGGGGGGTGAGTGTTGGTTAAGCCTAGTAGGTCTAATTCTTGACTACAGGCAGTGACAACATGAACAGCAGGGTCAATAATTTTTACCTGAGTTGGAAGGAGCGATCGCACCACGGGCGCAAGCAAGGGATAATGGGTACAGCCATAAATTAGGGTATCAATATCTTGTTGTAGTAAAGGTTCAAGATAAGACCTAGCTACTTCAGCCGTGTAGGGGTCTTGAATGCGATTCTGCTCGATGAGTGGGACAAACTCTGGACAGCCAACTTGCCACACTTCTACGTCAGGGTTGATTTCTAGAATGGCGTGCTTATAGGCATCGCTTTTAGCTGTGGCTGGTGTGGCGATGACACCGATACGCTTACCTTGCTGGACGGCTGCTTTCGCACCAGGGAGAATGACACCAAGAATGGGGATGTCATATTCGGCGCGAACTATTTCCAGTGCGAGAGCAGAACTGGTATTACAAGCCATGATGACCATTTTGACCCGTTGTTGCTGCATCCAGTCCAGGATGTCGCGCACAAACTGGACAATTTCGGCTTGGGAACGAATACCGTAAGGTAGCCTAGCGGTATCTCCAAAGTAAACAATTGATTCATTCGGTAATTGCCGATAGAGTTGGCGCAATACCGTTAGCCCACCTACACCACTATCAAAAACACCAATGGGAGCGCGTTGAGGCTCTTGGTCTAAGAACTCGTAAATATTACCTTCAAAGCCGGAAGATGAATACACAGGCAGATACTATTAAAATTTGGGGATTTAAAATACAGAATTTAGCAGACAATTGCCTAAATGACCATTAAATTCTGTACGTACACCAATTAATTATTTGTACTATATTTTAAATTTGATCATCTTTTTAAATATTGCAGGATACCACGAGCGATCGCCTCTGCCATCCGATTTTGATATTCTGGTGAACCCAATCGAGGATTATCTTCCCGACCACTCATATAACCTGTTTCTACTAAAATCGAAGGCATAGAACTCTTTCTGAGGACATAGAATCTGGCTTTGCGTGTGCCTCTATCGTTGATAGTACCAATACTTTGTAAAATATTCTTGCGGACTGCTTCCGCTAGGGCGTAGCCACTATCGTAATAATAAACTTCTAAGCCATTGACATTGGGGCGATTCTCCACAGAATTTGCATGAATGCTGACAAATACTGTGGCATTAACTCGTTCAGCAATATCTACTCTACCTTGAAGCTCTACAAAGAAATCAGCATCTCGTGTTAATACTGCTTGCACACCGTTCTGTTCCAAAATAGCGGCAATCCTGCGACCGATGGGCAACACTACGTCTTTTTCTAACAGTCCACCCAAACCAGGTGCGCCTGAATCTTTCCCTCCATGTCCAGGGTCAATAACTACCAAAACTTTCCCCCTGGGAACTGAAGAATTTGCAGTGGGGCGGGATATAGTTCTCGGATTATCGATATTTGTCTCTAGTGATTGAGCTTGGTTAGCTGATGGTAATGGTAAAGCAACTGGGGGTATAAATCGTCGCGAGGGTTGTAAATCTAATGCCAAAAGCTGGTTGCTGACTTGATTGAGTTCCCCTATTTGTACTCCTGCTGCTGGTTGTACTAAAATAACTACTGTATTGGGTGCTTGGGGTTGCAATCGTACCCTGAGAATTGGACTATTGGCAGTAAAAGCAGGGCCTTTAACGTTGGCAGCTAATTTGGCATTATTAATCGTGATGCGGAATAATCCAGTCGATCTATCCCAACCACCTTGAGCCGAGACTAATTGGTCAGCACGAATCAACAGTTGTGTACCATTTTCAGCTAGTTCTATGGACTGGATGGTAGCTGGTGAATTAGTAGCAGAAATAGGTTCTGAGTTATTTTCTCTGGGTGATCTGACTAAATTTTTACTAGGCAGAACTACAAAGCCACCTACGCTGCTGGTAGTGACTCGCCATTCTGGACTATTTTGATCCAGCAGCATCGTCATCCGTACAGTTTGGGGTCTGTTTTGCAGTTGGCTAAATTGAATGCGGCTGACACCATAACGATTGACAGCAAAATCCTGCTGTTTCAGATTGGGTGATAGAGATGAGCCGGCAATATCGATGTTGAGTACCTGCTTATCTTCTGTGCGATTAACTTGAATTTGAGGATTACCACCACGGGTGCGGACAAAAAAGCCATCACCTGTGACTTGGAGGTTTTCGATTTGAGTTACAGATGCAACAGTATTGACTTCTGGTTCGCGACTAGTAGGCGTGACCGTGTAAATATTTCGAGAAGGTAGGTTAGAGGGTGGTTGCTGGGCAATTTCTGGATTATCTATTCCTCTTTCAGCAACTGGTGTGGGTAATTGGACAGTCCAACGATTGGCAGTAATTCCGACAAATTTGATTTGTTGGGGGTCGAGGGTATAACCAGGGGCTAGTTCTACAACTATCCGAGTGGTTTGGGGGTCAAACTGCCCCACACGCACTGATCGAATCGCGCCTCCTACCTGTTGGGTGGACTGGGGCTGGCCAAAGGTTATTCCTGGCAAATCAATGACTAAGCGTGTGGGTTCAAAAATTAGTTGTGCTTGCGGCTGTACTGCTCCTGTAGTGTTAATCTCCAAGCGGTTTTGATTGGCATCAAATCGCCAAGAATCTAACCGCGTTGCCCAAGCTGGTGATGACAGTAACAATACCGTTCCCACAGTCCCGGTTAGTAACCAGTCTAGTTTCACAATCTTTTCTCCTGATTCGCATTGATGAGAGCTTTCGACAGTTATCAGTTATTCAGTTATCAGTTATCAGTGCCAGGAAAGCAAGCTTGATAACTGTTCACTGATGCAATCTCAACATATGGGCAAATCCTCACACCGTCACCGTTCAAACTTTGGCTTTTTTGGGGCAATCAAATTTTGTATCGGTATAAAAATAAAGCTGATGGCGTTGTATCTTAGCACGCACTTTTGATTTTGCCATGCTATTTGTCCATAAATTTATGGCTAAATTCAGCACAGACACTTTTGTAGATGCCAGCGATCGCTTTATTTTGAACCACGGTGTCAGAGAAAAGAGATTTTCATGCTTGGTTGTGGGTTTTTTCGGTGAGGTGAGTAGCTTTCAGGAGAATTACTGTTAGCGTTTGAGATATTGGAGAATACCGCGAGCGATCGCATCTGCCATTTGGTTTTGGAAAGCTGTACTTCGCAACTTAGCCGAGTCCTCTCGACCAGTCAAAAAACCTGTTTCCACCAGAATAGAGGGCATGGAGCTTTTTCTGAGGACAAAAAATCTAGCTCGCCGTACTCCCCTATCTCTAACATTCACACTTTGGCGAATGCTGTTATGAACTGCGCGAGCTAAACCCAAACCACTGTCGTAATAATAGGTTTCCAGACCATTGACATCTGTGCGTCCTCCACCGATGGCGTTAGCGTGGATACTGACAAACACATCAGCACCAGCTCTTTCTGCCATCTGTACTCTTCCTGGTAAACTCACAAAGTTGTCAGAGTTACGCGTCATCACCACTTGCACACCGTTTTGTTGTAAAACTTGAGCAATGCGTTGGCTAATGGGTAATATGACATCTTTTTCACGTAGTCCACCGATACCAATTGCACCTGGGTCTTTACCACCATGTCCGGGGTCAATCAATACTACGACCTTACCTCTAGGAAGAGGACGTGTTGGTTGAGTTACAGGTTGAGGATTTCGAGGGTCTGGTAGTTGTCCTTGGATGGGAGGTAAAGGTGGTGTGGTGATGTTCCGACGCGAGCCTTGTAATTCCAAAGCCAAAAGCTGATTACCGACTTGGTTGAGTGATCCAACTTGAACTCCGGCAGCTGGTTGGACTAAGACAACTACAGTATTAGGGTTTTGGGTTTGCAACCGGACTCTGAGGATAGGACTATTAGCTTGAAAATTTGGACCTTTAACGTTAGGAGCTAACTTAGCGTTAGTAATAGCAATGCGGAACAAACCAGTATTTCTATCCCAACCACTGGTAGCAGATACATTTTGATCGGCGCGAATAACTAATTGGTTATTGGCTAGATCAATAGATTGAATCGTTGCTACTTCATTACTGGCAGGTAATTTGCTAGGTACAGTAATATTATTTGCTGAGTTATCAGAATTATCATTTCCTGGTAGTCTGACAACCCGACTGGGGAGAACTACCAAACCACCAGCACTACTGGAGGTGACGCGCCAGTCAGGGCTATTTTTATCTACCCTTAAAGTCATGCGGACAGACGGTTTACTGGTTTGCAGTTGGTTGAGTTCTATGCGGCTCACACCATGCTTGTTGACAGTAATATTTCGCTGGGTGAGACGTGGTGACAAACTTGCACCAGCAATATCCATAAAAATGGTAGCGCGATCGCGGCTGCGATTGACCTTAATTTGAGGATTACCGCCACTGGTACGAACAAAAAAACCATCCCCAGTTACTTGTAAATTTTCAACTTGAGTCGTTCCAGCTGCGGTGGCAGTAACGACATTATTAGAAAACTCTGGTTTAGCGTCAGACTCCAACGTAACTACGTTGTAAACACTACTTGGGTTAGACTCTGCCCTTTCCGCCGTTGGGGTGGGTAATTGAACAGTCCAACGACTACTAGTAATGCCAACAAATTTGATTTGTTCGGGGTCGAGGGTATAACCAGGAGCGAGTTCCACAACTATTCGGGTGGTTTGGGGGTCAAATTGCCCCACACGCACTGCTCGAATCGCACCCCCTACCTGTTGGGTGGACTGGGGTTTGCCAAAAGTTATGCCTGGTAAGTCAATAACTACGCGTGTGGGGCTAAAAATTAGTTGTGCTTTCGGTTGTACTGCTCCTGTGGTGTTAATCTCCAAACGGTTTTGATTAGCATCAAATCGCCAAGAATTCAAACTTGTTGCCCAAGTTGGCGATGAAAGTAACAACACCGTTCCCACAGTTCCAGTTAGTAGCCAGTCTAGTTTCACAATCCTTTCTCCTGATTCGCATTCATGAGAGCTTTCTACAGTTATCAGTAAACAGTTATTAGTTATCAGTCTGAGGAAAGCAACCTTGATAATTGTTCACTGTTTACTGATTTAATATCTCAACATATTGGTCAGTCGTCACACCTTCACCACCGAAATATTTAGTTACAGTAACTTTCTTGGATTTGAAAATGGGTATAAAATTACAAATTAATGGGTTAGAATTTCAGTATGCCCGCAATTTTCACCTAACTATCAGGACATACTATTTCTCCTCATAAAGCATCAGATGCAACAATGAGTTGACCAGATATTTATTATTGATTTTCTTGATTGCTGGTATCGAATTTTTAGGTAAAAACTCCAACTAATGTTAAATGATGGGACAAGATTTCTAGTCGCTACCTTTTAATTACTGAACAATCATCATAGATTAAGATTGACAAAAAGATAAAACTGGTAACAAATAACATTCCAAATGTTAGTACGAATGAACCGAGAAATACAATTCACAATGACAGGGGACGGATAATCTAGGACAGAAGTTTCCCAACGATTAGGCATTAGGTATTGATTGGGATGCAAAAAAATTCTTTCCAGTCCCCATTCCCCAGTCCCCAGTCCCCAGCTTTTCAATGAGTGGATTTGCAATTTTAGATTTTGGATTGAATAATCTAAAATCTAAAATCTAAAATTCTCAGTCCCCAGTCCTTATTCCTCTAAAATCAGCTTCTCTGAATCTTCTGCTACTTTGTCTGATTCAGGAAAAACAAACCTTAACAAGGGAGGGGCTAAGAAGGTAGTGAGAATAACCATCATGATAATTGCTGCCCCTAATGATGGAGAAAGAACGCCACTGGCAGATCCAACTCCGGCAAAAACCAATCCGACTTCACCTCTAGGAATCATACCTACACCAATAGCTAGGCGGTTAATTTGGGATTCACCAAAGATGCTAAAGCCTGTGATCACTTTACCGAGAATTGCGACGGCAATCAGGAAAATTGCCATAATTAGACCTTCCCTATTGCTGGGAATGGCTGGATTTAATACTCCTAAGTCCGTTTTTGCGCCTACAGTGACAAAGAAGATAGGCACGAGCATATCAGCGATGGGGCAGACTTGCCTTTGCAGTTCTTTACGCTTATCTGTTTCTTCTAAGACAAGACCAGCCGCAAATGCTCCCAGAATGGCTTCCAATTGAATGACGGCGGCAAAGTATGCCATTACAAAAGCGAAGATAAATGCTGGTATCACCAAGCTACCCCGTGTTTTGAGGTTATCAGCGATCGCCACAAATGTCTTGTTGAAAACGTTGCCCAGGACAATTGCACCCAGCAGAAAACCACTAGCACTGATAATTAAGTAAATTACACTGCTCACATCTACTGCGCCGTCTTTGGCTAGGCTAGCTACCACGGCTAAAACAATAATTCCTAGTACGTCATCAATGACCGCAGCCCCCAGAATAATCTGCCCTTCTTTGGAATTGAGTCGCCCTAATTCTGATAGCACTTTGGAAGTAATCCCAATACTGGTAGCAGTCAAAGCTGCGCCTGCAAAGATGGCAGGTACCGCGTCAATACCAAACAACATCATCAAACCTACCGTACCTGCTGTAAAAGGTACGACTACTCCCACAAAAGCTACTACTATGGCTTGGATACCAACAGCCATCAAGTCTTTTAAGTTTGACTCCAAGCCAATTTCAAACAGTAGGATGATCACACCTAATTCAGCCAAAACAGAAACGACCTCTGATTGAGCTGCAAATACTTCTGGTGTAGCTTCAGGAGTTAAACCAGCTGTAGTTTGTAGAAAAGTCATAATCAAAGAACTAGAACTATCTACACTACCTTCTGGAAACACCAATAGATGTAAAACAGAGACACCTACAAATACACCACCTACAAGTTCGCCCAAAACAGGTGGCAAACCTACTCGGTTGGATAACTCTCCACCAACTTTACTAGCTAGGTAAATTACCACTAAACTCAGTAGTACAGCAGCCACTACCATTGAACTATCTGCGGCTGTAGTCGTACTAGCCAACAGAGGAAAACAGAGGTTGATTGCACTTAAAAACTGCATTTGTTACGCGTTGTTCCGTGAACATCCTTCTCTTTCATTGTTACGTTAATTCTTGGAGAGATGAATTAGACAACTCTGAAAATGCTTGTTAGGCAAAATCCTTGAATTATGCCTAACAAGCATTTTGGGTAACACATAATTAATTTCTGGAGATGTCTATTAATTTTGTTGACAAGAGCTTTATATGGACGCGCTACTGCTTGCTAATTCCAGCAGGTATTGCCAATAAACATCAGGTATTGGTACTACGGATAATCTGGGAAGTCTCAATAAATCAAACTCTGCAAACTTTCCGATTTGCTTAATCTGGGATAGAGTCACAGACTGGCTAACTCTTTGCAATGATCGCACATCGACAACTACCCGCTTGAGATCATCTAACGCCGGGTCTGGATAAGGTTGACTAGTTATCTCGGCTACACCCATAATTTGCCGTTCTTTACCAGTGTGATAAATAAATGCCAAATCTCCAGACTGCATTGTTCGTATATGTTTGAGTGCTAGGGCATTGTTAACACCATCCCAAACTGTACTGCCATCTCGTTCTAAATCAAAGTATGAGTAATTGTCTGGTTCGGTTTTGAGCAGCCAATATGCCATGAGAAAATGCCTGTTTTGTAGTCAGGAACTGAAGACAGAGGAAATTTTACCTCAATCCCCTCGTTTTGTGATTCTTCACCAGGGTTATATGGCGAAAAGGGGAAAGATCAAAATATCGGGACTTCATCGTTTTTGCTGATTTCACATGGTATCTCTACTTCAGTACCTATTATTAAAAATTTTGGTGTAATTTTTAGTTTCAAAAAATGTAACCGTTATAGAGTTTGACGATACAACTGTCAAAGTAGAAACATACAAATTGTATCAAGTCGAGACATTAAATTCTTAATGACAAATGGCTAGATACGACTTATTCAAAGTATGTGTACACATTTTTCAGAGGAGTGTAAGTCTTATGTCTAGAACTGCTTTATTTGCTACTCAGTGGAGTGCTGGGAAATTTTGGCAAACTCTACCATTAGTTTTGCTGGTATTTGTGACTTTTGGACAGCCTGGAATGGCGCAAGAAAAAGAAAGATTATTGCGGACGTTGACTGTCACAGGTAGAGGTGAAGAATCAATCCCCACAACTATTTCAGAAGTGAGCTTGGGGGTAGAGATTCAGGGAAAAACTGCTCAAGAAGTACAACAAGAAGCTGCTCGGAGGTCATCGGCGGTAGTGGCTTTCCTCAAAAGTCGCAATGTAGACAAATTACAGACTACGGGGATTCGTCTAAATCCAGTTTATAGTTACACCAACAATGTACAGCGAATTACTGGATATGCTGCTAATAATACCGTCAGCTTCCGTATTACGACGGAGAAAGCTGGGACACTGTTAGATGAAGCTGTAAAAGCTGGGGCGACCCAAATTAATAGTATCAGGTTTGTGGCTACTGATGAAGCGATCGCATCTGCTAGACAACAAGCTTTAAAGGAAGCTACCCAAGAAGCTCAAAAACAAGCTGAAGCTGTGTTTAATGCTCTTGGATTGCAGTCAAAGGAGGTAGTAAGTATTCAAATTAATGGTGCAAGTCCACCGCCACCACCCATGTTATATCGTGCAGAGGCGGCTAAGTTAGCCAACTCCGACGCTTCCACCCCTGTAATTGGTGGTGAACAAGAAGTTGAAGCATCGGTAACGTTGCAAATTAGTTATTAGGTATCTGGTGAAAAAGTAGAGACGTAGCAATGCTACATCTCTACTCCCATTAAAAATGTTCTGAAGGGAAGTCGCCGCCTCCTCCTCCATCTCTATCTTGCTTAGAACCTAGTAGTTCTAGTTGGTCTACTCTAATAATAGGTGTAGAACGGTTAGCTCCAGTTTGGCGATCGCTCCATGTGTCAAACTTCAAAGAACCTTTGATCCCAATTAAACTACCTTTGCGGACATAATTCCCAGCTACTTCTGCTGTCTTGTCCCATAGTTCTAAAGTGAACCAGTCAGGCTCATCACTATTACGAGTTCTCCGTTTAACTGCTAGTGTTAATCTACACTTAACACTACCAGACTCGAAATACTTGATATCTGGATCACCACCTACCCGACCAACTAAAGTGACGATATTAATACTCATGTGCTTCACCTTTTAGTACAAAAGTACTTATTTATTCTGACTCTAATCATAACTAATTGTGACTAACTTGGAAATCTGTGAACAACTGCACTACAAATTTAGGTATAAAAATAAGCAGAATTTCCAGAACAATCTGAAAAAATATACGGATATACTCAACTAGTCAAAGGATATCAGATTGGTAGATGTAAAAAACTAGGTAAGAATTACCGTCATTCACCACAAAATAGGATATTGGGCTGGACTCTAGAGCAAAAAAATAATAGAATCCAGCACGATTCTCTTTAACAGTTGTAGTCTAGAATTATCGCAAATTAGGGGGCGTGAGACGAGTGGGTCTGTTCAGGAACTTTCGCACATCGTGGGATATGGGTATCGACCTCGGTACTGCCAATACCCTCGTTTATGTGTCTGGTAAAGGTATTGTACTCCAAGAACCTTCTGTAGTTGCTATCGATCAAAACGAAAAGGTAGCTCTAGCCGTAGGAGAAGAAGCTAAAAGAATGCTCGGTCGCACACCGGGAAATGTCATCGCTTTGCGACCTTTGCGCGATGGTGTCATCGCTGATTTCGACACAGCAGAGTTGATGCTGAAAAGCTTTATTCAGCGTGTTAATGAAGGTAGGTCTTTGATATTACCTCGAATTGTCATTGGCATACCGAGTGGTGTCACTGGCGTAGAAAGAAGAGCTGTTATGGATGCAGCAGCTCAAGCTGGAGCAAGAGAAGTTTATTTAATTGATGAACCAGTAGCAGCAGCTATTGGAGCAGGACTCCCAGTAGCAGAACCAACTGGTAATATGATTATCGACATTGGTGGGGGTACAACAGAAGTTGCCGTGCTGAGTCTCCAAGGGACTGTGATCAGTGAATCAGTACGCATTGCTGGCGATGAATTAACGGAAGCCATCATCATGTATCTGAAAAAAGTGCATAACTTGGTGATTGGGGAACGGACTGCGGAAGATATCAAAATTCGGATTGGTTCTGCCTATCCCACCCATGATGATAATGATTCAATGATGGAAGTGCGGGGTTTACACTTGCTTTCTGGTCTACCCAGAACTGTCACCATTAAAGGGCCAGAAATTCGTGAAAGTATGCTAGAGCCGCTATCTGTGATCATCGAAGCGGTGAAGCGCACTTTGGAACGTACACCCCCAGAACTAGCCTCAGACATTATTGACAGAGGCATTATGCTAGCTGGTGGCGGTGCTTTGCTCAAGGGAATAGATACCCTCATTAGCCACGAAACAGGTATTGTTACTCATATTGCTGCTGATCCTCTCAGTTGCGTTGTGTTGGGAACAGGGCGGGTGCTAGAAAACTTCAAACAGCTAGAACGGGTGTTTAGCGGGCGTTCTCGAAATATGTAATCAAAAAATTTTAGATATTGGGTTCTATTTGGTTGTAATTTGGGTTTTATATAAATAGAATCCAGTATTTTTTGAATTTATAGAAATAGGTTATCGATGGTTACTCTACGTCGTTGGTGGGATCGCAAAACCTTACAAGTCGGTTTAGTTGCTTTAGCTTTGGGTGGTGCTTGGGTATTACGCCAGACCCAAGGAGAATTTCTATTGGAAGTATACGAGCTAATCACCCGTCCTGTACAAATGTTACAAACGGGGACAACTCCTGAAGAACGTCAAGAAGAACTGCTCAAAAATGCTCAGTTTTTGGAGTTACAAACACGGATTACTGAACTGGAAAGTCAAAATCAAAAACTCCAAAATTTACTAGGTTACGCTGAAAAAGAGCCACTAGCATCACGACCAATTCCCGCCAGAGTGATAGGACGTAGTGCTGATCATTGGTGGCAACAAGTGACCATCAACCGTGGCTCAAATGTGGGCATTCAGAAAGGTTATGTTGTAAAAGCTGAAGGGGGATTAGTTGGTCTAGTAGAAAGTGTCACACCTAACACCAGCCGCATATTGTTAATCAGTGACCTCAAAAGTCAAGTTGGTGTCACCATTAGCCGGACTTCCGCCAAAGGTGTATTGAGGGGAGATTCTTCTGCCGAAGCTGTATTAGAGTTTTATGAAAAAGTCCCTAATGTGAAAGTGGGAGACTTAGTTTCTACGTCTATGTATAGTCAGAGATTCCCCACAGGTTTAGCGGTGGGAAAAATCAAGTCGCTAGATTTGAAAAAACTTCCAGCTTCTATAGCTAAAGTTGAACTTTTTCCCCAAATTAGTACCCTAGATTGGGTTGCGGTCTATCCCAAACCCAAAAATCCAGAGTTGGAAAATCAGCAATCAGCAAACCCGAAAGCACAAAAATCTAATTAAACTAAGTCTCTCAAAATGGTGAAGATACCTTCATTTAGTGGCAAGTCAAAACCGCCAGAGCGAAAATTCCGAACCAGAAAAAAATTTTTGGCGGATTGGCATCCAGGTTGGTTACGTGTAGTAGATTGGAGCATCACAGTTGGGTCTGTGTTTTTATGTTTGCTATTATTACCAACGCGCTTTCCTGGCACGGAATTATTGCGAATTGGGCCAAATTGGTTATTAATTTGGGTGGTTGCTTGGAGTGTAAAGCGATCTGTCTGGGCGGGAACATTAGCAGGTATTATCTTAGGTCTACTTCAGGATGCTATGACTTCGCCTGAACCATCTCATGCTATCACTTTGGGTTTTGTAGGATTTTTGACGGCACTAATTCAGAAGCCGCGTTTTATCCAGGAAGACTTTATTTCCATTGCCTTAATTGTCTTCGTAATGGCAATTATTGCAGAAACTGGGTTTGGGTTGTTATTAAATTTAGCAGGCGATCGCTCCACAGATTTCATCTGGGCATACTATCAGCGCGTCACCCTAGCTTCCGCCATTCTCAGCAGTCTCTGGGCGCCCGTTCTCTACTATCCCCTCAATGTTTGGTGGGAGAAGATGAAATTAGTCAATAGTCATTAGTTATTAGTCATTAATGGTTTTCCCCAATCCCCAACGATCGCCTAGGGATATTACTCTGTAAGTATCGCTATTAAAGCAGTTAGCGTGCAGAATATTTACAGTATTGCCCAAGATTATGGATAACTTGCCAGTGGTTGCTCAAGCGGGTGCATCCCAACCAAATAACACTCAGGATAATGAATTTCTAGTGCGATCGCCAGTTGATTCTCATTCCCAAATCCCACAACCTGTAGGTAGTGAGTTTGATCGGGCGATGATGCAACGGTGTTTGGAACTTGCCCGCCGTGCTTTGGGACGCACTTCACCTAATCCGTTAGTGGGGGCAGTAATTGTTAAAAATGGGCAGATTGTCGGGGAAGGTTTTCATCCCCGTGCTGGCGAACCTCATGCCGAAGTTTTTGCCCTAAAAGACGCTGGAGAACTAGCTCGTGGTGCTACAGCCTATGTGAGTCTTGAACCTTGTAATCATTACGGCCGAACTCCACCTTGTTCAGAAGCTTTAGTGGCGGCTGGTGTGGCTAGGGTAGTGGTGGGAATGGTTGATCCTAACCCCTTGGTAGCTGGTGGTGGGATTCAGCGTTTGCGATCGGCGGGAATTGAGGTGTTAGTGGGAGTAGAAGCGGAAGCTTGCCAGCAACTTAATGAAGCTTTTGTCTATCGCATTCTGCACAAACGACCTTTAGGTATTTTGAAATACGCTATGACTTTAGATGGTAAAATCGCCACTAATTCCGGTCATAGTGCTTGGGTTACAAACCAAGCAGCGCGTAGCGAAGTTCATCAATTACGGGCTGGTTGCGATGCGGTGATTGTGGGTGGGAATACTGTTCGTCAAGATAATCCTTACCTCACTAGCCATCAACTAGAGGCTCACAATCCCCTGCGGGTGGTGATGAGTCGCTCTCTCAATTTACCTACAGATGCCCGTCTGTGGCAAACAGCAGAAGCACCCACTTTGGTATTGACACAAGTCGGTGCTAACCCAGATTTCCAAAAATTCTTACTGGAACAAGGGGTTGAGGTATTAGAGTTACCATCTCTCACGCCACAAACGGCAATAGAACATTTATATGTGCGGGGTTTTTGTAGTGTGTTGTGGGAATGTGGCGGGACTTTAGCAGCCAGAGCAATATCTGAAGGTGCAGTGCAGAAAATTTTAGCCTTTATTGCCCCCAAAATTATCGGTGGTAATCATGCACCGACACCTGTGGGTGACTTAGGTTTAAATACTATGACAGAGGCTTTGCTTTTAGAACGTGTTTGTTGGCGTGTCGTTGGTGGCGATTGTTTGGTAGAAGGTTATTTGCCACACAAGAATTAATAAACAGTAGTTCATAGTCAATAGCAGTAACTATTGGCTATGGATTAGTAATTTGTAGATAGGTTACTATCAACACTGTTTATCATAAGCAATATCACGTATTAAAGATAGCCGAGATTGGATGTAGTCAGTCAGGAAGTCAGTTTCATTAGGCTCTAAAAATGCTTGCGTTGTTGTTTGGTGTGCTAACCATTGCACCAAGCTAGCATCATCCATCTGCAAGAGTGTTTTGGTTTGGGAGTTTTCAACAACCGCCCAGAGTTGACGCAGAATTGTAGGAGTCATCAGACCTCAATTTAATCATTTAGCTTAGTTGTTTTCAGATTACACAATTACAGCAGCAGATCACGACATTAACGTACAAGCTGAGACAAGTATTATTAAAAACTTAATATAGGGTTTTAAAACTTGATTAATTTTAAGAATGTAAGCACTACATTAAATAATTAACAAAAGTTAAAATTCAGTCAATTTCTGAGGCTGGGGATTGGACTTTTAAGTGCTTATTTGTGAGTAAATAAGATTTAATCTACTCACACCATATAGTACAGTTCAATGAAATGTACTCAGAGCAAATACTTGTTATAGATGATTAAATAGTTGATTTATCTAAGAAAATTCTACCATTTATGCCCAAAAAATTGATTATTAGCACTTATTTGGAATTATATTGGAGACTGGGGACAGCCCTGGTGAATGAAATCTATGCTATACAGACAAAACCCGCACAGGCGGGTTTCTCTCTTTTCTTGGCTAAATTCGGTAGGTATATTTAATTTCAATCTTCGTACTCTACCCAGCTATTAGGTGTCTCAGAAACATGGACTTTTAGCTGTACTTCTGGCGGTAATTTTTTCTTGGTTTCGTCGTAGATATACTTAGCAATCATTTCCGCAGTTGTCTCATATTCAGGAGACATAACTTCATTTAAAACAGAGTGATCAAGTCCGCCTTTTGTGGCATCTTGTTTTGCCCAACGTAGCGTTCTAAAATCAGCTACCATAACTGGGTTTGGACAGTATTGTGAAGCGTATAGTTGTGTAGATGTTGCTTCAATGCGGACTTGATAATTATGCCCGTGCATTCGACCACAGGGGCCATTGTAATCTTTAATGTAGTGAGCAGCATTAAAGGTAAATTCTGTTACGACTTTCCATTTAGGCATTTTAATACAACCTCTTAGTTGATTATTAAATTAATTTCATATCTCTTTATATTATGAGAGTGAACAACAATATATTTACACTTATTGTTGAGTGTTCAGATCCCCGACTTCTCAAAGAAGTCAGGTATCTTGTTTCTCGTAAGAATCGCATTACTGACCAACATCGAGGTTAAGATAGAAACTTTTATCAACCACTCTATAACTACCATCATACTTAATTATAGGGATGCTAACTTGGTGTTGTCCTGCTGCTAGTTGCCATGAGTTTGGAAAGTTGCTGATATTGTGACAGCCTGTGTTAATGGGAAAAGTGCTAGAAGTTGATAGCATATCTTGATAATTCTCAATGCTATCTTTAAATAAATATACCTTGGCTTCTAATTTGTTGAGTTTTACTTCAGTTGGTATGCAATAAGTTAAGCTTAAAAATTTCATTGTATCCCCAGCTTTTAGAGGAAGACGTTGGTTAGATTTAACTTGTTGTGGTTCATCGCTATTAATCTGCACAACTAAATGAGCAACGCATACTTTATTGGCAATAGTTGGATGGCATTCTGAAGCGTTAGAATTTGATGGATTGGTAGGAGCGGGATTAGTAGAAGTGTTCCCTTGTGAACTAGGTTTATTGATGAAAGCTGATCCTAAAGTTGCAGCAGCAGTGATCAGAGCAACTAGGATAGGGGTCATAACTTTTAATGTGGAAAGTTTCATATTTAGATAACTCCAGAAAATTTTTATCTCTTATTTATTAGATTATCTGGGTAGTTATATTTTGTCGGTATGTGGACGTATGAGTTATTACTCTCGATACTTTTCAGGTAGGTAGGTCAAAGTAGGTTCAAGTTGGTTTGACTAATCGCCCTCAGTAAATAGCCAGTCCATGCACAGGCTTTAACGTGAGTTCAATAGGTTTTAAAAACCCCTCTCCAAAGACGCGGAGAGGGGTTGGGGAGAGATCATCGAACTCACGTGGATTTAAGGCTAACGATAACGCAGTAAAACTGACATTTATGCAAAAATATTCTCGATTTTGGGTTAGTATGAATAACTACCAGTCATTTGTAGCAACTAATGAACGGAGAAGACGCATTTACTTTTATTGATAGCCTGGTTGCTTCCAAAAATGGGGCTGGTTTTAGTGATGCAGAAAAGGCTGTGTTTTTAGGAATCTGGGAAGATAAGTTTTATCGTGTGATTGCTGAAGAAATCAATTTTGGGGAGCAATCTGTAAAAGAAATAGGAGGTAGGTTATTTAATAAGATTTCTGAAGTGTCTCAAGTAGAAATCAAGATTCAGAAAAATAATTTTAAAATCTCAATAGAGAAAATATATAATCAGCAACCTACACAAATCCTAACTACCTCAAAATCAACTTTAGAACTTATCAACCCTTTTATTCCCCAACAAGGGAGAGTAGAAGATGCACAACTGTTTTTTGGACGGAAGCGAGAAATACAACAGATATTTGAGGTGCTGAACAGTGGTAGTAGTGTAGTTATTGTAGGCGAGGAAGGAATTGGGAAGTCTTCTCTGTTATGGGCAATTTGTCAACAAGCAGAAAATCAGCTTCAGCGTCAGCCAGTATTTCTAGATTTGAATTGCGTTGATGATGAGGAAGAATTCTACAAAGCTTTGTGTTACGAGATGGGTATCCCTGAAAGTAAGGGCTATATGCTAACTCGCAATTTACGAGATAAACGAGTGCTGCTAGCTATAGATAATGTGGGTAAGTTGAGTTGGCAAGGGTTTACTCGCCAAGTGCGGGATTATTTGCGGGGTTTAGCTGAAGGTAGTAATCTGCGGTTGGTTTTAGCTGCAACTGAACCTTTAGATAAGTTATTTAACGATAGTCAGGATAATGGTAAAACTTCGCCACTTGCGGGGATTTGTCAAGAGGAACATATAAAGCTTTGGGATGAAATCAGTAGCCGTGATTTTATTAGCTGTCGTCTGGCTATGACTTCAGTGAGTTTTACTGAGGAGGAAATCATGCAACTGATTCAAGAAAGTGGCGGACATCCTCGGAAACTGATGGGGTTGTGTTATCTAACTTACTCGCGGTATTTGGCAGGTGCGAGATGAAATCTAGTATTTTGATTTCTTCCTCCAATACGGTTCGGATAAGCAGGGGAGGCAGGGGAGGAAACCCGCATTTCTCACAAACAGTAGGGGCGGGTTCACAGATATGCTCGAATCATTCACGAATATTTCGCTCAACCCGCCCCTACGGACTCTGGACTGAGGTTGCAAGAATTGGTGAAAAATCCGGGTTAATGTATCGCCTGACATTGCCAATGTATCGCCTGAAGTTGTTAATGTATCGTTTGACATTGTTAATGTATCGTCTGACATTGTTAATGTATCGCCTGACATTGTTAATGTATCGCCTGACATTGTTAATGTATCGTTTGACATTGCCAATGTATCGCCTGACGTTGTTAATGTATCAATTAACTATCTTGTGTGTACACAGTAGCCTACAAAAAGAAGAAAGTAAAATTACTCCCCCTTCCCCCATAGGGAAGGCTACGGTGTACACGCATCTTTATGCTGAGTGCAAAATGTGGTTTGATCCCCCTAAATCCCCCTTAAAAAGGGGGACTTTGATTCTTGTTCCCCCTTTTTTAAGGGGGGTTAGGGGGGATCAAAACGCTGTGGGACTAGGTTATCAGACTTGTGTGTACACCGTAGCCATAGGCAAGGGGGTAGGGGGGTTAGGTCTTTCACAGGTAAAGGCGGAGGGTGAATCATGACTTCTCCTGTACCGCGTCTAAACTTAGCACCGAAATTGCGGCGACCCCTCTCACTGTGGAATCCTTTAGATTATCTGCGCCTGTTGTATTGGGTGTTTTTCTTTCCCCAGGCTTTGCGGTGGTATGTTGATACCTTTGGGGGTGGGTATATTCCTGAAGAGGAGATGAATTGGCGAAAGGGATTGGAGTTGCTGTGTCAAAACGCTATTCAACGTCAGCTACTTTTGCAGGGTTTGGTATTAACAGTTATTACTCCGGTGTCCGTGGGGCTAATTTTGCAAGTGTTCAACTTTCACGTTAACTGGTTAGGCGTGGGGTTAGGCGTAGCGTTCAGCGTGGAGTTAGGCGTGGGGTTAGGCGTGGGGTTAGGCGTGGCGGGAGGCGTGGCGGGAGGCGTGGGGTTAGGCGTGGCGGGAGGCGTGGGGTTAGGCGTGGCGGAAAGCGTAGCGGGAGGCGTGGCGGGAGGCGTGGCGGAAAGCGTAGCGGGAGGCGTGGCGGGAGGCGTGGGGTTAGGCGTAGCGTTCAGCGTGGCGGGAAGCGTGGCGGGAGGCGTGGGGTTAGGCGTGGCGGAAAGCGTAGCGTTCAGCGTGGCGGAAGGCGTGGGGGGAGGCGTGGGGTTAGGCGTGGTGGGAGGCGTGGTGGGAGGCGTGGGGGGAGGCGTGGGGGGAGGCGTGGCGGGAGGCGTGGCGGGAGGCGTGGCGGGAGGCGTGGCGATAATGCGTCCAGAGAATTGGCTGATTGGCTCACTTTTAACCCTGCAAAGCATCCAAAGTAGTTACTTACTCCCTCGTATTAGCCCAATTCCTCTACCGAATCTTACTAGACGCTTGCAAAATTGGTTGTTACAAGATTGGGAAGCAGGTTTGCATAACACTAATGAACTGCTGGCATATACTATGCAATTCATTCCTGTTGTTCAAGCAGTGAACAGAGAACTTACGGCAACCCCATCAGAGCAAATTATTTGGCGTGTTTCTCGACTGGCTGAATCTCCTTTTGATTGGAATTTGGTACGTTTTGCCTCAGCCTCCTTAGAAGATCCAAGCTTAAGATCAACGTCTTCGGATAATTCAATCACTCTTCGTTTAGATACTCCTGCTCGTGCGGCTGCTGCGGGTTTTTGGCATCTCCATAAAAAAGAACCAGAAGAAGCACAGGAAGCATTTGCTGTAGTACGTTCTCTGCTTTACGGTGAGGAAATGTATACCCTTACCCAAACTTTAGCCACTTTTCAAAATGCAAAACAGGTGGCTACTATTGCTACTCTGCAAATACCTGATTTTACAGAAGAACCTCTTTTACGCCCCAACACCTGGAAAGCTATTAAAAGTTTACGGCGCGTAATTGAAGATATCCAGTTTGTTAACAAAAGTGTGTCTCGTTCAGCTAGGTCTTTAGCTCTTAACCGTGCTTTAGGTGAACTAACAAGCATTCTCAATACAGCCAATGACTTACCACAAGCCGAGCGCGGTTTAATTGTAGACATTACCCAAACTTGGAAAGAAAGCTTACTACAAATTGCTGGCGAAGTCGGGGAAATTTCCATTACCAAGCCTGTGATTAATCCTTATGTCATAGGCGACCCCGTTCAAGGTAATCTCTTTGTGGGGCGAGAAGATGTAATGAGACAGTTGGAAGAACTCTGGGTAATGGGTAATCAACTACAGTCTGTAGTTCTCTACGGTCACAGGCGTATGGGTAAAACTTCAATCTTGCTCAATGCGTCTCAATGTCTAGGCTCAGGTATACAGTTAGCTTACGTCAACCTGCTGCGTTTGGGAGATATCCCCCAAGGTGTGGGTGAGGTACTAATGGCAATTAGTGATGAAATTTCTCATACAGTGAAAGTTCCGCCACCAAATGACGCGGATTTGCTAAATCTCCCCTATAGAACTTTTGAACGCTATTTAAAAGAGGTGGAAGCGCATTTAGAGACTGGGTTAATTATTGCCTTAGACGAGTTCGAGAAAATAGAGGAACTCATCGAAGCGGGAAAAATCCCTCAAGACTTTATGGGTTATCTGCGAGGGTTGGTGCAAATGAGTTCTAAATTTGCCTTTGCTTTTGCTGGGTTGCACACTTTAGAGGAGATGACAGCAGATTACTTTCATCCATTTTTTGGTAGCTTAATTAACATTCATGTAAACTTTCAAGAACGTGCAGCTACTCGCCAGATTTTAGCTAACCCAGATGAAGATTTTCCCCTTGACTATACGCCAGAGGCCTTAGACGAAATCTATGCTTTAACACACGGTCAAGCATATTTAGTCCAATTAGTGGGGTTTCAGTTAGTGCGTCGCTACAATGACCAAGTTTTTGAGCAAGGAAGACCCCGTGACCCTATGTTTACGGTAGATGATGTAGAGGCTGTGATTAATAATCCTGAGTTTTTCCAGCGCGGACGCTACTATTTTGATGGGGTTTGGGGTCAGGCGGCACAAGATGTGGATGGTCAGCAGGAGATATTAAGGTTACTTGCACCTGATGTAGAGGGGTTGAGTTTTGATGTCTTAGCTCAGTCTACGGGGATGAGTGGTGATAGTTTGCAGGCGGCGTTGGATACTTTGAAGCGTCATGATGTGGTTGAGGAAGGTGGGGGAGGGTGGCGAATTATGGTGGAGTTGTTCCGGCGTTGGGTTGTGCAGTGGAAGATGTGAAAAGCTCACGCAGAGGCGCAGAGGCGCAGAGAAGGTTGCAAAGAATCGATTCTACTTAGGTTTGTGGAAATGACGACAACTCGGCGAAAAGATATGCCATATCACGCATTGGCTACCTTCACGTTTAGAGCAAGTGTATCAGCCCGATCGCTAACTCATAATATAGAGATGTTAGAATTAACACCAAGTTTGTACAACTCGACCTTTTAATTCTTGTCCTAGCCAGGGGGTATTACTCGAAAGGGTATGCAGGTTTTTCCTTTCTACTTTCCAGGTTGTTTGCGGGTTAAATAAGGTTAGTTCAGCTTGGTGATGGGGCGCAATTTTACTGACTTTTGCTTGTAAACATTCGGCTGGACGGTTACTCAAAGCTTGCCACAATTCTAATGCTGTAAATTCCCCAGTTTCTACAAGATGCTGCCACAACAGAGGTAACGCTAATTCTAACCCAATTGCCCCTGGTGGTGCTTCGGCAAAGGCTTGGACTTTCTCTTCGTAGCTGTAGGGTGTATGATCAATGGCGATCGCATCTACAACTCCTGTACGCACTGCTGATCGCAAAGCCTGCATATCAATGTTATTACCTAAAGGTGGGTCTAAATGCAGACTAGTGTGATAACTTTTAACAGCCTTGGTATCTAACAATAGGTGCATCCATGTGGTGCTGGCGGTGATGGGTAATCCTTGAGACTTGGCGGCGGCGATTAATTCTACACTGCGAGCGGTGGAGACGCGCATAATATGTATGGGTGTGCCGATGGTGGCTACCAATTCTATTAAAGCAGCGATCGCAGTTGTTTCCGCACTCACGGGAACAGGAGGTAAACCAAACCTCAAGGCATCTGCACCTTCCCTCATTACACCATTAGATGCGAGTTGGCGATCGCAAGGCCAAAACGCTACAGGTTTTCCCAAAGGCTGCACATATTCCAACAGCCGCCGCACTAATCCTAAATTATCTAACGGCAAACCATCAGTAAACCCCACAACTCCCGCAGCCGCCAAATCTGCTAATTCCGTCATCTGCTTCCCAGCCACATCCAGGGTAATTGCGCCCCAGACTTGGAGATGGGGAAGAGAGGGGAAAGACAAAGCAACATTTCCCCCTTGTCCCCTCATCCCCTTCTGCAACTGCGCCACCAGCGCGGGATTATCAATAGCTGGCGATGTATCAGGTAGAATGCTGACTCTGGTAAAGCCACCAGCCGCTGCCGCCTGTAAAAACGACAACAGCGTTTCCCGTTCCTCAAACCCAGGTTCGCCGGAGTGACTATACAAATCCACTAACCCAGTCCCCAGAACTAGTCCCCGACAATCCCTAATTTGGGTATCAGGACTGATATCACTAATTTGTGCCGCTACTGCTTGGATTTCACCATTGGCAATTAGCACATCAGATACTTGGTCAGTTTGCGAAACTGGGTCAATCACCCTTACTTGTTGCAGAAGTTCAGTTGTCATTTGAGCTATTTAGTGCTTCAGATGTTTTCTCTCATTGTTAACACCCTATAATGCCCCAGCTGCTGTTTTATCCAGTACACCGCCACTTAAATGAGAGGTGATGTTCATCGCTTGTAATACTGGCAAACCATTCAGTCCACAAGGATAGTCGATGACGCTGACAGCACCGTTACCTTGGCGGAAATTCCAGAAATTATCCGCAGGTAAACCTAGGATATGACACAGTAAGGTTTTGTTGGTAGCATCGTGAGCTACGATTAATCCGGTTTGGCGTTGATTTTCTAAGGCGGTTTGTACAATTGCTTGCCATGTAGCACTGCTACGTTCCCAGACTTGTTGTAAATTTTCCCCTTCTGGCATTTGCACTGCACCTGGTGTTGTTCGCCAACGGTGCAACTCTCCGGGGAATTCTTGGTCTATTTCTACTTCTAATTTTCCTTCCCAAAGTCCGTGACTGATTTCTCTTAAGCCCTCTTGCAACTCTAAATTTACACTGGGATGATGTTGCAAAATAATTTCGGCAGTTTCTTTAGGACGTGCCATAGTGCTACTTACAGCAAAGTCAATGGCAACATTTTGGAGAAATTCTCCGGCTTTTTGTGCTTGCTGTCTGCCGTTATCGTTGAGGGGAACATCGATTTGTCCTTGAAATCTGGTTTGGCGATTCCACTCAGTTTCACCGTGACGTACCAACAACAATCTTACGCCTTGATGGCCTGGTCGCAATGACGGCAGCATTTCGCCCATGTGTTGCGTCTGGTTCATCGACTCTAGTTGTACGGGTTCTCCCAAACCACCAGAAAAGTTTAAGACGCTGATGCAGCAGTTAGATTGTTGAACGGAATGGTAGCGATTGGGATAAATACCCAGGGCGGTGCTAATGAGAGCGCGATTGATGCCGTTATGCCCGACGATGAGAATGGTTTCACCTTGATGATGGGGTAATATTTCTTGCCAAAACTGCCGTGCTTGTTCATACACAGCCAGCACAGGGAAATGTTCACGTATTCCCCCTGTATCATTCACCAACATCTGAAATTCGTCGGGGTGTTCATGCCAAATGCGGTAATCTTCTGGAAACTTCTGCTGAACATCGCTAGACAGCATTTCTGCCCATAGAGGCAGATCAATTTCCATTAATTGGTCAGATGTTTGGACAACAGACGATTTTCCAGAATCAGATGCTAACTCACCATAAATAATATCTGCTGTCTGTTTAGCTCGCTGGAGTGGACTGCTATAAATTGCATTAAAGGCAATATTACTGAGGGCTTTGCCTACTTTACTAGCATCACTACGACCTTTCTCCGTTAACCTTGATACGTCAGTGCGCCCTTGAATGCGTCTTTCGGTGTTATATGTGCTTTGACCGTGACGCACGATGATGACACGGGTCATCTTTTTGCCCTCCTCTATCTAAAGGATTAATTTTACTGCATCCTGTAGGCAGCATTATCTCTTAGATTCGGGTTTAGTAACTTAATATTTTAATTTGTTTGTTGTCAGGACTACGCACAACTGCATCAAGAATGGTGCGATGGCATTTTGCCCACCGTTAGTCATTGCAAATTGCCCTTACAACTGTACTTGCAATGCTTTACAACTGTTTACTGACAACTAAAGCTGAGGATGTCAATATACAACCGTAAAATTTAATACTTGTTTAAGCAATTGTAACAGTTAATTTAGGAATCTTTTGTGTATAATTTACAGCGTTATACTCATAAATAATAACTAGTCAAAAATACGAATGACCAAATAAACAATACATAACTAAGATATATTTCTGCTTCAGAGACATCGATAGTTAAGATATTGGCAATGAAATTACTAAAAATTTAGTTTAATTGCGAAATAGCAGGAGGAATTACTGTTATTTATGAATGTTACTCGTCATTAGGCTGGGCAATCACTAAAAAAGAATTGAAATCCATAACGAAAGGAGACGCATCTATGTCAGATTCTACTGTGGAATTTCCGAACTTAGAAAAATTTCAATCTACCAATAGCACGGTCAAACTCACTGAAGCTGATCCTGAAATTATCAAAGAAATTCAAACTTTACTTACTAGAAAAAATTTGTATAAAGGTAAAGTTGATGGCATTGTAGGTGAATTAAGCCAAAAAGCATTTGCAGAATTTAAAGAAAGTGTTTGGCTAGATTCTCCTGAATTATTGGGACCGACTACTGCATCTAATTTATTAGAGATAGCAGAAAACCATCAAACTAATGAAGAACAAACTCAGCTATTAAAACCACTACCTGTATCCATTATAGCCACGAAGACAGGACGTACTTTAAGGTTAGTAACTGGAGAGACAGTTTACGAAAATGAACTGATAGTGGCGGGAGTTCCTCTGACTTGGGGTGAAATCACTAAAGGATGTGATCCCCAAAGAAACCCAGAGTCAAAAGCAGTGCTTAATAACATAATCAAAGCAGCTAAAGGCTTTGGCAAAATTCGTGATAAATACGGTATCCCAATTTCTATCAATTCTGCCTATCGTCCTCCTAGTGTGAATCGGCGGATAGGAGGCGCACGCTATTCTCAGCATATTAATGGTCTAGCCCTTGATATTGCCCCTTCCGACGGCAACTTTACCAAACTTTTAGACATTTGTCGGGCTTCTGATTGCACAGGACTCGGTAGAGGAATGCACAGAGGTTTTATCCATTGTGATTGGCGGCCAGGTAGTCGTGTAGTTTTTGACTATCCTTAATTAGCATTCCATATTGCGATCGCTGAAGTTAGGAGAATTAGCTAATTTTCCTAACTTCAGTTTTTTATTGGTTTAGCAAGAGAATAGTGACACTTTCATCTCTCTGGTTGGGAAATTTTCCCGTGATGGATGTGTCATTTAATCACATTCCACTTAGTCAAATGGAACATCTTGTCCACCCTTGGTAGGTCAAGACTTTCGCAGTACCATAATAAGCACGAAACTATAAAGTTTTTCGGTTGAGTGAGGTACAAGAACCACACCCCCAACTCCCTCCCCTCAATTGAGGAGGATAATATGATGTGTGCATCATTCCAGAAGCAAGAGTGTTTATCAGGAACTGTCCCCTTCGGTTGAAATTTTGTAGCTTGCTACTCGTAGAGTATTTTGAATTTTGAATTACTAAAGACGATGCCTGTACGTAAAACTCTATCAACACCTGATATTCAAATATCTTACTTGGAGTGGAATCAAGGGAAAGAACCTTTACTATTGTTGCATGGTTTAGCTGACCATGCTTTGGTGTGGTCGAGTTTAGGAGATGATTTAGCGGCGAATTATCATATAGTTGCGCCAGATATGCGCGGTCATGGCGAAAGCAGTAAGCCAGAAACAGACTATACTTTTGAAAGTGCGATCGCAGACCTAGAAGCACTCATGGATCATTTGGGATGGTCATCTGCTCATCTTGTCAGTCATTCGTGGACTGGTAAACTAGCGGCTATCTGGGCGAGAGTCAATCCCCAACGCTTGCGGAGTATGGTGCTAGTCGATCCCATTTTTATTTGGAAAATGCCCAGCATCTTGCGGCTGACTTTCCCCCTGTTGTACCGATACCTCTCCTTTCTCAAAGGTATGGGGCCATTTACCAGTTATGACGTAGCCGAAGTACAGGCCAAGCAATTAAATCAATATCAGGGTTGGAATACATTACAACAGCAGGTTTTTCAAGCTGGTCTAGAACAAAAACCGGATGGTAGCTGGGGTAGTAAATTCACTATCAACGCCCGCGATCGCATTTTTGAGGACGTGATGCGAGTACCTGGCTTTACTACCCCCGTAGAAACTTCCGCCCTATTTATCCAGCCAAAAGAAGGACTGAACCGTTTAGACTGGCAAATCAAGCCCTATAAAACCTATCTGAAAAACCTCCGCCTGTGTCAAGTTCCCGGTAATCATTGGCCATTTTTGACTGCACCGGAAGTATTTAACCAGACAGTTGCAGCATTTTTAGCAGAATCTAAATAAAACAAATCTGATTATTAATAGACACCAACAAAAGAGTAAAACTCAGTTTTATTCTTTCGACTTTTGACCGATGCCCATTTTAGATTGAAGAAAATCCAAAATCTCCCAGCCCTATACCCTGGTGGTCGGGGTCAATCCAAAATCCAAAATCCAAAATTTGTTGACTTTTGACTTCCCATCATGAGCCTTTGCATTAATCCAGTTTGCCCTAAACCTAACCATCTCAAAAATGAAAAAAACCGCTTTTGTCAAAGTTGTGGTTCTCAGTTGGAACTAGTGGGACGCTATCGGGTGATGCACTTATTGAGTGATACAACTGGATTTGGGAAAGTCTATGAAGCTTATGAACAAGACACAGCTAAAATTCTCAAAGTCCTACAAGCAAATCTCTCGGATGTTAAAGCCATAGAACTGTTTCATCAAGAAGCCGTTGTCTTGGGAAAACTGAATCATCCAGGTATTCCTAGAGTAGATGCGTATTTTCAGCATCACACTAGAAATAACTTAAGTTTATACTGCCTTGTCTTAGAAAAAATTCACGGAATTAACTTAGAACAGTGGTTAGAAAAACAACCTCAACCCACTTCTCAAGCACAAGCCATCATTTGGTTAAAACAGATAGTAGAGGTTTTGGATTTAGTACATAGCCAAAGGTATCTGCATTTAAATATTAAGCCATCAAACATCATCATCCGACCAGATGGACAATTAGTTTTGATTGACTTTGGTACAGCTAGAGAACTAAGCAAAAATTACCAAAATCATAGCAATAACCCCACCATCTCATCTGGTTATAGCGCACCAGAACAAATGCAAGGAAAAGTGACATTACAATCAGATTTTTTTGCTTTGGGGCGCACCTTCGTTTTTTTGTTGACGGGAAAACATCCTCTAGATATGTATGATGCCCCCGATAATTTAGTGCATTGGCGCAGTTATGCCAATCAAGTTTCTCCACTATTATTGAATTTAATTGATTGGCTGATGACACCAGAATTAACTAAGCGTCCTGCCAATACTAAAGAAATTTTACAGCGCATTAAAGAAGTTGAACAGCCTAAAACTATAATTGAAAGTCAAAATATTCATCTTCCAAAAAAGTCCCAAGCTTTAGAATTAACTCAGCTAAAACTTGATACACCTCCCTCTCTATCAGCCAAACAACAAAAAAAAATACCTTTAATATCTATATTTTTAGCACTTCTATTTTCATTAGGGTTACTTAGTGTAGTTGCCTTAATAATAGGTTATCCACAATTCGCAACATTATTACCAATAGCAACTCAATCTCCAGAAAGAAAAGGGAAGATTGATTATTTTTCTTATGAAGAAGGAAGAGATAGTAAAGGTAGAGGTGCTGAATTTAACATTGCCATTTTATCAGTAGAGTATAAATGGCTTACAGACAGTAATTTTCAAGTTACAAATAACTATCAAACTATTAGTCTTGATGTTTTAAAATTGCTTTTAGAACAAGAAGGTATCCAGAAAATAATGGAAGATCCTAATGAAATTATTTCTGTAGGTATAGCTTCTTGTGATATAAAATTAGCAACTGCACAAATTAGAGCATTTGAACGTTCCCAACAAATACAACTCTTAGTGCAAAAATTATTTAAAAATACACCCAGTGTTAAAGGATATCGCTTATTAAACTTAGGTCAATTCCAGCGCAGAGACTGTAAGCCAAATCAAGATATAACTAGATATCAAAGCAGCGTTATTATTATGGGAGTTAAAAATAAATCAAAAGGTGTAACTATAGATGAAGCCCTACGCGATAGGTTAGAAAAACAGCCTTTTGCTGATTTTAAATTAGAAGATTATTCTTTAAGTTCATCAGAAAAATTTAAAACTATTTCTAATAATTTATAACTTATAGCAATACATTAGCCAAAAAATAGTATGAAGAGGGAGAGATGATGTAGTAGAGTTGTTATTTGTTACAACGACAAATCAAAAGCCAAATACAACCTATGTTTGACATCATAACACTGTTGCAATACCTACTAACTTAATCAGTATAAAGCAAATTTATAGATTTAAAGTAAATATAAATTTATACTTGCTAATTAGAGAGATATACATTAAGATTACCCAAATTAGCTAAATTTATAACAACTTGAATTTAAGATGGGTATTCTCAATAAATTAAAAATAATCACACTAGATAGCTATTTGCTCATAGCTCTGATATCTGGCTTTATTTTTTGCCTCTATGGCATCAATTGGGGAAGAGTAGAAGAGTGGAATCCAGATCAAATGGTCTTTAAAGGAAACCTTTCTCTAGGTGAAATTTTCTCCAGCCCTAGTGAATTTCTCAAGCCCCCTTTTCATACATACTTCAACTTTATATTATCCTACATTCCACTCAAATTTATTGAGAAAATTTTTCGTCTCTCCCAACATTCTCTGACTTCTGGTTCAGTGATTCTTCTCTGCTCTAGAATTATTACTGCATCTTTATTTCTGGGATCGATTTTTTTAAATTTTCACATAAATAAAAGATTTTTTGGATTGTTTGCTGCTCGCATTATCACACTAATTTTTGCTACTAGTAGCGGCTTTATAGTTTATAGTCATTTTTTGACAGCAGACATTCCTTTAATTTTTTGGATGCTCTTATCTTTTTACTTTATTCAAAGTATATATTTACAAGGTAAAGTATCAGACTACTTTTTAGCTGGACTTTTCACAGGAATTGCGACAGCAACAAAATATAATGGACTATCCGTTGGTATTGGAATTGTTTTGGCTCATCTTTTATCCTATAACGAACTAGCTTGGAAAAAAATCCTTTTCAGTAAAAAGCTAATTTTAAGTTTGTTAACAGTTGTGATGGGCTTTTTAATTGGTAATCCATTTGCATTAATAAATTATCGTCAGTTTGTTTCTGATTTTTTATATAACTATATTACGACCCCTATATATAATGGTGAAATAACGGGTACTAACTACTTCACCTTCTTTTCCATATATATTCGTGAGATTGTTGGACTTCCCTCCTTAATAATTCTTAATGTAGCGATATTGTATTCTCTATACATTACTTTTAGCAGTAAAGAGAAGAAGAGTATCAAAGGTGTTTTATTAGTTCTAACTGTTTTTATTATTTACTACTATAAATTTGCTAATTTCCCTAGATTGGAAACTCGCTTTATACTGCCTATAGTACCTTTCTGGCTCATGCTTTCAGGCCCTTTTTGGAATCAAATTAAGTCTAATAAAGCGGCTATATCAGTTATTTTGGTAATTATTATCAGTTACAATACTGTTTGCAGTTTATATGTAGGTAAAAGATTTTCAGACGATCCACGGATGGTAGCGCAGGAGTGGGTAAAGCGCAATATACCTGAGTTGAGTTCAATAGAAAATACTGCATATATTCCTACATGGAATCGCTTACCTGGAGTTAAGCTAAAATCCAGAAATATGCCTTTTATTTCAGGGCGAGGAAAGTTATTTCAGGAGATTTTAACAAGTAAATTTAAGGAAGATTCTTGGATCATTAAAAGGTGGAGAGAGTCTCAAAAGTCAGATCAAAATTTAAATTTTTACTCGCAAGAAGATTTAGCTAAACGCCGACCTAAATACATTGCTATTAATTCACTTTACTATGAAAGATTTTTTAATAATGCAAACTTGAAGGAGTTATATCCTGAAATTAATCAATTCTTTAACAGCTTAATTAGTGAAGAATATTCTTATAAAAAAATATTTGATCAAGAGTCCAAAATTCCCCCAGCCTGGGCTTATCCTCATAATATTGATTTTCTGCATAACAGGACAATAATTCTTACAGGCAAAGATGCTTAATTTTGTATCATATTCCCAGTCCCCAATCCCCGATCCCCAATCCCTCTTTATGATGGAACAAAGCCTGTAAATTAATATCAAGCAATGCTGACCCATATTCAAGACTTAGCCACAAAACTAGCACCCCGCCTCATTGAGATTCGTCGTCACATTCACTCTCATCCAGAACTTAGCGGTCAGGAATATCAAACTGCTGCGTTTGTGGCCGGTGTCTTATCTTCTAGTGGTCTGCGTGTACAAGAAGGAATTGGCAAAACCGGGGTAGTGGGAGAAATCAAAACTGCTGCTGAGGATGAGCCTTTCTTGGCGATTCGCACTGATATGGATGCGTTGCCAATTCAAGAATCTACTGGTTTGGAATATGCTTCTAAAACAAAAGGTGTCATGCACGCTTGCGGTCATGATATCCATACTACGGTAGGTTTGGGAACAGCGATGATACTTTCCCAAATGGCGGAGGAATTAGGTGGAAATGTGCGGTTCTTGTTTCAGCCTGCGGAGGAAATCGCCCAAGGTGCAAGCTGGATGATCGAAGATGGGGTGATGAAAAACGTTGCGGCGGTGTTAGGAGTTCATGTTTTCCCTTCTATCCCGGCTGGTTCGATTGGCGTGCGTTATGGGGCTTTGACGGCGGCGGCTGATGATTTAGAGATTATCATTATGGGGGAATCTGGTCATGGGGCGCGTCCCCATGAGGCGATTGACGCGATTTGGATTGCTGCACAGGTGATTACAGCTTTGCAACAAGCCATTAGCCGGACTCAGAACCCCTTGCGTCCGGTGGTGTTGAGTATTGGTAAGATTAGCGGCGGGAGAGCAGCTAATATTATTGCTGATCAGGTACAGTTATTGGGAACAGTGCGATCGCTCCATCCAGAAACCCGCACTCAACTACCTAACTGGATTGAGAAAATTGTGGCTAATGTCTGCCATTCCTTTGGTGCGCGGTATAAAGTTAAATATCACCAAGGTGTACCCGGTGTCAATAATGATTATGCGCTGACTCAACTATTCCAGTCCGCCGGTGAAGCAGCTTGGGGTAGCGATCGCGTCCAAGTTTTACCAGAACCATCTCTAGGTGCGGAAGATTTTTCTGTATATTTAGAACACGTCCCTGGTTCAATGTTTCGCTTGGGTGTAGGCTACCCTGAGCGAATTATCAATCATCCCTTACATCACCCTGAATTTGAAGTGGATGAATCTGCTATTGTGACAGGAGTTGTAACAATGGCTTACGCTGCGTGTAAGTATTTTCAGCAAACATCAATCTAAAGCTTACTTACGGAGATTGTTAATGCAGCTTCTTGAATTTCCCAGTGTCGCAGTTATAGCAGGCGAAAATGCTGTTGCAGTGACTCAACTTCCTTCTATATGGCAAGATATTGCTAAAGGTGCAGTCAATACCGGACTCTGCAATCCAAAGGTTTATGTTGAGATGGCGCAGTTGTTCTTATACAAGTTAGAACAGGGTGATGTTGACTTGTTTAACGAACGTCCGGAACTTGCACACCTCAAGCAGTCATTTTGTCAGTTATTTGGGCAATTAGCACGAGAAACTCTAGAGTTCTATGGTCATGATTTCCTGACTCATAACTATCCCAATTTTGGGGAAATTTTGCGGAATTTAGAGTTAAAGGGGTGTGATTACGCTGATGAAGTCAAAGTAGCGCGGATTGGCTTAGAACTCTTCAATGAGTTTGGTTACGAACTCCCAGCCAGTTTTTATCATGTGCATTTAGCACCAATTTATCGAGATCATGTTTTTGAAGAACGCGCCTTAAGATTTGACAAGCGGGATATCGCACACAAGCGTTCTTGGGATGCCATGCTTCATGCCTGTAAAGTATTTGCCATGCAAATGAAGGTGCAAAGTATTGCTTCTAAATATGGTTTTACGTATCAGCATGGTTGCGGTTGTAACTCGCATCTCTCGGCGATTGATTTATCTCGTGGCGTATTTGAGTATGAGTTGAGTCCAGAAAAACGCGATCGCTGGATTCGTAGTTTTATCTGGACTGCTTGGTATGAGTATGCTTTCTTTCCTATTGTGCCGAATACTAGTTATTTAGTTTAAAGCTGGGAATTGGGCATTGAGGTAAAATCTTCTCTGCCTACTTCCTCCTAACTTCCAAGATATAACTCGCTAATTCACAAAAACCCTCTCCCTCAGCCGCCGTGGTAATGTAAACTGGCTGATATTGCATTTGGTTGGCGTATTTTAGAATATTTACCACACCTACAGATATTGGGAAATAACTCTGATTAAATAAAGTTTCATCATTCGGACTATCACCAACTGTCACAATTTGTTCTGGAGAATAATCAGGAAAGTATTCTCGCAATACTTGTAATAAACCAATGGCTTTCTCTTGTCTTTGAGGTTTGATGTGACACTGGACATTACTGTAAGTAAATCCCCAACCCATTTGTTGACAGAGATGACTAATAGTTTGCAGTTCATCTAAACTCAACTCTGCTACATTAAATGTCCAGTCGGTGATGCGAAAGCGATTGTCGGCTGATTCTTGAATTTGGGGAAATTTGGTTTTTAATTCGGTAAAGGTTGAGTTTAGGTGTTGGCGATGGGCTTTTAATTCGGTAATGGGTGTCAATGCTACTGTTTCCTCACTTCCAGATCGATAAAATAAGCCGCCATTTTCTGCGATCGCACCAGCAATTGGCATGAGGCTATTTAATCCGTTTACCCAGCCAGCAGAACGTCCTGTGACGATGATGACTTTAATTCCAGCCGCTTGTAAATCTTCCAAAGTTTGCAGTAAAGCAGTAGAAAATTTTCCCTGATTCGTCAGTGTGCCATCCATATCAGTAGCGATGAGGCGAATCTTGCTCCAATCAGCCGATGTATCTGATGACAAGGGCTTGAGATTTGGAAACTGCCCAGTTGGCACACTTGGGTTTCTGTACATATGCAGTGGGAGACAAGCTGTAAAAAATACCAATAATACAGCAAGTTCATAGGCAAAATATGGGCATCCTAAAAATAATAAGTCCAGTGTTTCTGTTTACGACCTATGCTAACTCCTACATACCTTGCTCAAAAGCCACCACAAACGAAAAATGGGACGACGCAAGCAGCACCAGCAAAAGATGCTCAGATACCATCGGTTTTCATGATGTCCTCTGGAGGATTATTTGTAGCGTTGATTGCGTTGATGATTTTTGGGAAACTCCAAATCACGAAATTTGAGAAAAAAGTCAAATTTGAACAATTCCGTGCCAGAGAATTAGAGAAAAAATTTAAACTAGCTCTGGAAACAATTCGCAAAATGGAAACTAATCCCGATTTAGTTAACTCGCGGGACTTTAACCTAGACTATCTGCGGATGCGGATGTCTGAGGAAGTATTTCATTTCGCGATTCTTAATCAAATTAAAATCAGGGTTAAAGATAAAATTACCCAAGCTCTACGCCCCAGTCAACCACAGCAAGGAACAGTGGGGATTGCTAACAATGCTGCACGGCAAATAGATGAAATTTTTGATGTTGAATATGAATCGGGTACTCCGCCTAATATCGCTAGACGCGTGTTATTTCGGATTCAAATTCGATTGATGAAGTTACCAACACAAGCAACTTCTGCCACCATTAGCCAAATTATTGACTGTATTGAAACCTATCTTAGCCCAATAGATGAAGAAGATAACTGGCAACCCACACTTCAAGGAAGGATTGCCACCATGCACTGGGATCAAAAAGCTAAACCTACACCATTATTAGTGTTGGAACAATCTAATGAAGGCGTAAACGTGACTTTCCGCACCAGTCGCCAACCCAATGCTTCCACACCACAGAAGCCATCAGGTTCTGCTAAACGATAGTCAATAGTCATGGGGATAAATGACTCTCCCTTGCTCATTCCCCAATATTACGGTTTTTCGCTCCATGCTCCAGCTTCGTAACTAATGATTGCAGTTTGGGAGTCGCGGGCTAAAATTCCGTCTTCCATTTCGACAATGCGATCGGCGATATCTAAAATGCGGTTGTCGTGGGTGACTAACAAAATCGATGTTCCTTGATCTTTGGCGAGGCGTTGCATGATTTCTACAACATCACGTCCTGATTGTTTATCTAAAGCGGCGGTTGGCTCGTCGGCTAACACTAGTGGGGGATTATTTACCAGGGCGCGGGCGATCGCAATTCTTTGTTTTTGTCCACCAGACATATTATCTGGGTAGTATTCAACACGATTTTCTAATCCTACTGCTGTGAGCATGGCTTGTGATTGTGCGATCGCTTCCGCTTGAGAAATATGCTCGTTTAACTCCACCGCCATCTGTACATTTTGTTTAGCAGTTAAAAATCCTAGCAAATTATGGGCTTGAAAAATATAGCCAATGCTGCGCCGAATTTGTACCAACTTACTCTGATTCGCACCAGATAACTCTACACCTAAAAATTTTAAACTACCCTCTTGTACAGAACGCAAACCACCAATCAAACTCAGTAGTGTAGTTTTACCTGAACCTGATGGCCCGGTCATAATCACAATTTCTCCGGGATAAATTTCGAGGTTAATATCAAATAAAATCTGCTTTTTGAGTGCGCCTTTACCATAGTAGTGATTGAGATTGCTAATGGCGATTACAGGTTCATTTTTCATGATTATTTGGGGAATTAGAAGTTGGTAATTCGTAATTAAAAAATATATTTTACTTATTACAATGTGGACTAAATAAAGATTATTTATGGTTAATCTTTAATTCATACACTTTGATAACAGCATATTAGAAAATATCTGCTGGATCGGCAGACTTCAATTTTCTAACCGCAATTGTCCCAGAAACAACACACATAATAAACGTCAAAATCAACACGGTAATAGCACGTTCTAAGCTCATGAAAACAGGTAATAATGTAGCGTCCCTGGCAGTTTTATACATGAACATTGTAAAAGCCCAGCCGGGCATATAACCTAAAAAAGCTAAGATTATAGCCTCTTGGAGAATAACACCTAGTAGATATTTGTGGGTGTAGCCTATGGCTTTCAAAGTAGCATATTCAGATAAATGGTCTGCTACTTCTGTATACAAAATCTGATAAACAATCACAGTTCCCACAATAAACCCCATGATTGTCCCTAAACTGAAAATAAACCCAATAGCTGTACTACTCGCCCAATAATGACGCTCAAAATCAATAAATTCCTGCTTGCTTAAAACATTGATATCTTCAGGTAAGTAATTACGCAATTCTTGGACAACAGCGTCAGTATTAGCTCCTGGTTTTAATTTAATTAAACCAATATCAATTAATCCTTGTTGACGATTAAGAAACAACCGCAAAAAATTAACATCACTGGTGATTAAATTACCATCAGCACCAAATGAAGCACCTAAAGTAAATAGTCCACCAACTTGAACGCGTCGTCTGCGAACTTCTGCGGTGACATTTTTGCCTTCATCAAAATATTTGGCAATGGGGCCATATTCTTGTCGAGAAGAACGGTCAAATAAAACAGTATCAGGCAGTTTGAGTTTATCTAAATTTTCTTGCACTCCTTCTAAGTTAAAGACATTAGTCTCTGGATTAATCCCAAATACAAGAATGCTTCTAGTTTTACCAGTATCAGGATTTTTCCAAATCGAGTAATCCAAATATATAGGATGTACAGATTGTACTGACGGTAATTCTAAAGCTTTATACAACCGTCGTTGTGAAAAGCTTTTCATTGCCAGTACAG
The DNA here is from genome assembly GCF_963920945.1 of Anabaena sp. CCY 9402-a. Classification (NCBI taxonomy): domain Bacteria; kingdom Bacillati; phylum Cyanobacteriota; class Cyanophyceae; order Nostocales; family Nostocaceae; genus Anabaena; species Anabaena sp. CCY 9402-a. The sequence continues at coordinate 15,878 of NZ_CAWUDL010000023.1, read as the reverse complement.
CATTAGATTGACGATTCAGCAAGACAATTTCACCTTGCAAGCTGCCATGTAACCGGACGTTACTGTAGTACAGAGCATCCCGGAAACCCAGCTGCATAAACATCAAAATGTCCGCAAAGCCGATTCCTGCCAAAGCTACAGCTAGGCGAGTTTTTTCTCGTGTTAGTTGTAGCCATGCCAGAGGTATTTTCTTACGATTAATTGCTGTGAAGAAATTAGTCATTAGTCATTAGTCATTGTATTTTTCTTCCCCTGCTTTCCCTGCTTACCCTGCTACTCTTCTTCCCTGTCCCCTGTCATCTCTCACCTGTCACCTAATTAGTTATTAATTTCAACCATTACCTTGGCGTAGGTTAAACCAGAAACTTTTTCACTATCTTCTGGTGACAAAGTAATTTTTACTTCTACAACTCTGGCATCAACATCAGCTGCGGGATCTGTGTTTAGTACATCCTTTTTACCGATTCTTCTACCAATTTCGGTGACAGTTCCTTTTAATTCACCGCTAAAAGCACCATTGTTGCTAGAGACAGTGACATTTTGACCAACACGCACTCTACCAATACCGTCTTCAGGTACTTCTGCAATTACTGTCATTTGTTCAGTTTCACCCATCTCAGCAATACCTTCTGAGCTAATGGATTCGCCTGATTTGGTGTGAATTTTTAAAACTTCCCCAGCTGATGGTGCTTGCACGTAGCTTAATTTTAGTTCTGCTTCGGCTTTTCTGACGTTAGCGATCGCATTACTAACTTGGGCTTGCGCCATCTGCACATCAGTAGGACTAACTTCCACCAGTCTTTTGAGTCTGGCTTTTTCTTCGTCAATTTGTCTTTGCAAAGTGTTGATAGTTTTCTCTCGCGTAACTCTAGCTTCTATTAGCTGCTGTTGCAAAGTTGATAAAGTTTTAACTTGATTTGCTCTAGCCTCAGCTACTTGCTGTCGTATAGTCCCTACTGCTTGACGGAGGGCGGCTTGGGTTTCAATTACCTGTTGATTAGCAGTAATCGCACTCAATCGCCTTCTATCTCTTTCTTGCTGAGAAATTGCGCCTTCTCGGTAGAGAAAATCGTAGCGTCCCGCATCCACTTGAGCATTACGTTGCTCGGCTTGGATGCGATTGAGTGTAGCTCTTAAACTATCTTGTTGGCCTCTGAGTTCCGCTTCTAAACGATTGACTGTAGCTTGTTGAGCAATTTTTTCGGCACTTAATTGGGCGGCTATGCGAGTAATCATGGCTTGCTGGGCTTCGCTTTCTCCCCGTAACTGAGCTTGCAAGCGTGCAATGACTGCTGATTGAGCTTGAATATCTCTCGGCGACCCTACTCTAACTTGTGCCAAACTAGCACGGGCTTCTTGGAGTTTTGCTTTTGCTTCGTCCATAGCCGCTAGTTGAGTATCATGATTGTCTAAAATGGCAATCACTTGTCCCTTTCTCACTCGTTCTCCCTCTTTGACGAAGAGCTGCTTGACTCGTGAAGATGATTGCAATCCTCCTGCTGGTGCGGAAAGTCGAATCACTTCGCCTTGTGGTTCTAAGCGTCCCAAAGCACTAATACTACTAGCAACTGGTTTGATGGGTACAGATGGGTTGAACTTGCTGATTTGCTCAAATTTTGCTGTAGCTAGTAAGCCAGCAGCAACTGCTACTGGTAGGGCTACAGCAAGACCCCACCAAATCTTAGGTTGTTCTAGCTCAAGTGGCTGCTCTCTTGAGCTTGGCTGCTCAGTCACCCTTGACATGGTTTTTTACCCGTTTATCTGAAATTGTGTTGATGAAAGTCAAAAAGCGAGGTTACAAATTCGTAATTAAGAATTTCCGACTTTATCTAGTATTTGATGTTATGCCTGATAAATATTTCAATTCACAGCTTTTTTAAATGGCGATGACCTTCGGTCGGCTGCGCCCCATCGCCTACGGTGGGTGGGTACGCCATTGCCAATAACAAGCTATGAGGGTAAGATGCAAATTTATGATGTTAACTATCTATAGCCATCCAGACTTCAGAGTCCTGGTTTTTCAAAGAAACCGGGGTTTTCTGCTCTCACAAATGATTTAGGTTAGCTATATCTTTTTGTGCGTAGGTTATGAGTTAGGCAATCTGATTTTGCAGATAGATTTCAGTTTGTCAAACTCTGCCAAAATTTTCTGCAATCTATATGACTTTATTGGGCTTTTTTGGGGAGTTTTTACCACAATTATCATCAAAATACCATTTATGCAGATAAATTTTGTACCACAAGATAACATTTTACAAAAACTATCTCTACCACTTGATGAACATGATTTATGGTTGATTGCAGCAGTCAAAATATGGTTTTTGAAACATATTTTTGATACTGTAGCAAGTCTTTTTTAAGTTTAGCAATGGCGAATAAACGTATTTTAAATGATGTATTTCTAACTGGGGATAAATTAAATCAAAACTCAAAATTAAATAATTCGTGGAAATTGGTAAGGAACAAAATAAGTATTATGACTCATACCCTATCTAACTTTTCACGGTATCTGGAAAACCTCTCTCTAAATCTCTCTCCTGCAAGGAGAAAGACTTTGAAATCCTGGTTGGGAAGTTAGATTTTCCGTGGACTTTTCCTCATGAAGTGAAAAGTCAGATACCCTGTGAGTAATGAAAAGTTAAAAAAGATACAGCAAAAAATAATTTAAATTTTATATTTTTTAAGTATTATTGGGGATGACAAATATAATTTGTGCCGTAGCCAGGCGGCTGTATCGAGTTTTCTCAGTAAATAACGTGAATGAAGCGGTTATAAAGAACTTATAAAAATCATATTAATTCTGCTTATTATAGTGGTCAAATCCGAATTTAAGTTTTAGAATCGAATCGTAATCAACTATACCGAACAAATTATAGTCTATCACCTATATAAACCCCCTGATGGCCAAAGAAATACCATCAGGGGGTATTAATTTGGGCATGAGGAATTGGGGTGAAATATTTCATACCCCCCTCTGCTCCCTGCTCCAAATCCCCAATCCCCAATCCCCAGTCCCCAGTCCCCAGTCCCTCACTCTATCGCCAGCCTAAAAACTTTAAGCTGGGGACAACTAGGTAATAACTTACTGCTAACCAAAAGCTAGTAAAGATACCGACGGAACTGAAAAAGGCTATGGGTAAGGATAATTCTGACCACAGGGGACGACTAGAAAATTGTAAGACAGTGGTGGGAAATCCTAAAATTAGCAATGCGGCAAAACCCATTGCTGCACCAAAGCCTCCGAGTATGGCATAAACTATGTGATGACTACGAAAACGTGTACTCAGTGCTAACAGAAAAACAGCGATCGCAGTTGCTGCTACTAAACCTTCACCGCGATCGCTAGTTGATGTGATAACTTGCCACAATAACCAGCCGAAGACGTAGCTGGTTGTACCCATCAATGAGGCTGTTAAAAACCGTCGTCGTTGACCAAAACACCCCGAAATCGTGAGTCCCCAGGCTGTCCCTAAGCCTGCGGCGGCAAATACTAAGATTTCTGCACCCACAGCAGGTTGAGATTTAGTAGCTAATTCGGGTAGCTGAGTAGAGATCAATTCAACGAAGCGATCGCCTAAGCTGGTGTGATATGCCAAAATAAAGCCAAAAATTGTGCCAGCACCAGCACCCAACCCTGTCAGTAGCATTGCCCAAATCGTAGATATACAAGCTGTGAAAATTTGGAATATTGTCTTAACTGTCCACAAACATATTTTGCGAGCAGTTTTACCAAAGTCGCCTAACGCTTGTTCCGTCGCTTGCACTAAAAGTTGAGATTGGTGAGCAACTTGGGTTAAAACTCGCTGGACACTGGTTTCTAGTGACGATGAAGATGGTTGAGTCATTTTGGCTAGCCGTTTTTGGATGATAGCAGCATTGGTTGGGCGCGATCGCACATCCTCATTTACCATCTCATCTAATAAATCTGCTAACTGGGGATTTACATTTACCCGATTCCGCCACTGCAAAACCCCTGTTTGCTGATCTTCCAAATCTGCGGGATACTTCCCTGTCAGCAATTCAATCATAGTTCGACCAAGGGCATAAAAATCAGCTTCTGGCCCGACGTTTCCCCCCGTCACCTGTTCTGGCGGACTGTAACCAGAAGAAAATAACCTTGTAGAACTAGATTCGTGACGCAGCCTTGCCGCTTTAACGTGTTTTGCTCCGCCAAAATCAATTAGCACCAATTGTTCCCAGCCAGTCCCCCCTTGATTTGGTAGTGCTGTCGACACAGGAGTCCGCAACATCAAATTTGAAGGTTTGATATCGCGATGAATAATTTGACGCTTATGCAATTCCTGTAAAATTTTTAGTGCTTGAATCAACCAGTTAACAACAACGTCCTCTGGACAACCTTGGGGATAATTTTCTAAAATCTCCCCCAGAGTCGGCCCGTTGATTTTTTCCATCACCAGACAAGCTAACTGGCGCGGCTTGGGATTGGTCAAATTAACCTGAAAATGTCCATCAGCTTCCACCTTCGGCACTCCCGGATGCCGCAAACTCACCAAAACCGCCGCCTCTTGCGTAAATAATTCCAGTGCCTTCGGTGACTCTTCTACCAACACTTTCAGCACTTTTTCGCTTTGTGTGACTTCATCCCAGACTGTGTAAATTTGGGCGAATCCCCCCGCACCCAAGGGTTGTATCGGCACATAACGATCTAACATCTGTAGCACTGCGCCACAGCTGTTACAAAACTTGTTTCCCCAAGGTTGGGGATAGGGACGTTGACAGTCGGGATTTATGCAGTGAACTGCGTGAACCGCACTCTTACTGATGTGGGACACAACCGCTACATGACAAAGGCTGACTTCAGTTTAACGTAACGTGAGTTCGACGAGTTTTAAAAACCCCTCTCTAAACCTCTCCCCTGCAAGGCTACGGTGTACACAAAAAGTCTTAAAATCCCAGTCAACACTTGCTTTATAGCCCTTCAATGTCATTCTGAGTGGAGCAGAGCGGAAGGTTCGCGAAGCGTTCCGGAGGAAAGAATCTCGGACTTGCACCGTAGTCTCTAGATGTTACCCTGCGGGAACGCTTTCAGCGAACATTTCGCTGTCGCTACATACTCCTACGGAGAAGCAAGCTACAACATGACAGTTGAGAATTTTCTCACGGTTCTGAAATGTATGTGGGTAGCACTTGTGTGTACACCGTAGCCCCTGCAAGGAGAGAGGCTTTAACTTTTCCCCCTTCCCTCGTAGGGAAGGGGGTTAGGGGGTTAGGTTTCGCGTTAGCTTTTCCACATAACGTGAAAAGTCAGTTTAGCTACCGTATATACAAAAGTTATCGAATCACTATCAGTCCTTGAATTACCCCACCCTAACCCTCCCCTTGGAAAGGCTTGTGTGTGTATACACCGTAGCTTTTCAAGGAGGGATGAAGGGGAGTAAAACCATAAATATAGTTATATAGTTGGTTTGAAAGCCCCATAAAACCAACTTTTCCAAAAAGTCGAGGTTCTGGTCTAGAATTGGTATATGTGATGCTATAAATCAATAAATTCAATAAAGCCTATCTTTATTATTTCCACAGAATAAATTATCAAGTATTTTATTAAGAAAAATCAATAAAAGCAATATACATTTAATGCAAAGATTTGATGAACTATACAACTGAACATTGTAAAATTACGTTCATTCTGAAATGATATAGCTTAAGAACACTAGTATCAATTATTAAATCGACATCAAGTATTGTGTTATTTGCATAGCAGATAACTTTAGATATTGAATCGGGAATTAATAGTTATTTGATATCAGTGTCTCAAACTAACCGCATAAAAATAAACTGGAAACTCATGGACAAGTTTAAATCTTTATTCCTTGGGGCAACTATGGCTGCTGCAACAGTCACAGCCGTATCCTTCGCCCCCTCTGCTGCAATGGCAGTGCAGCTATTCGGAGACATAATCGTTGAAGGTGCTGCTGATTTAGGACCTAACAATCAAACTCCTGCAAATACTGGTATTACATGGACTAGCAATACAGGTACAGTTGGTAACACCTCTAACGGTAGTTTTTTACCTTTGATTGGCACTTCAGTTAACCTAAAAAACATAGCTCTAACCATTGATGACATCACACAGGTTAGTAATCCAGCACCCGTTGGTAGTAGTGCGGTATATAACTTTGCAGCTATTACTGACTTCATTAACTTCGGTGTTGTTAATAATTTGCCTGTCTTGTTTGGTCCTCCAAATCTTGCATCTGGTAATCTGACTTTTGATCTAGACGCTGGTAGTTTGGTCAGACAGGTGTTTGGAGGTGGTCAAATTCAATACAGCCTAGACGGAGCAACTGGAACATTTAAATTGGTAGGGGTAGGAGGCGATATAACTACTGCACAAGGTTTTCTTACTGGAAATCAAAGTGGTACAGCAGGAAACTTTAGCATATCTATGACCGCTCAACCCGTACCCGAACCACTAACAATGGGTGGTCTAGCCATAGGTGCAGGCTTCGGAGCATTTCTCAAAAAACGCTACTCCAAAAAAGAAAAGCAACTTGTAAAAGCTTAAACTCACACCTTTGAGCTAACTAAACATCAACTATCAACTTCATTTTGTGTTCCAGCGATAGTTGTAGTAAAAGCAAACTAAAACTCAAATTTTACAACTTAATTTGACGTTTTAGAATAGCTTTATATCAGACTAAACTAGAGTTCAGTTTCCTTAATCTATTTATATTGATTTTGTTTTAAATGTCTCAATGAAAGGTTATTCTTTTATTAACATTGTGTGTAGAGACGTTGCAATGCAACGCCTCTAAATATATTTGACGTAAGCAAATTAGATTATTTTATCTCTTCAACAATCGCTGACGCATCCGCAGAGCAAAACTATTCACCTCCGGTATTTTCAGAACTGAAACGATCGCCGCAAATACCAAAATCCCCACTAAACCAGATACGCACAACTGCAATAGTTGAATGATTAAACCCTGCGTACCCAATAACTTCTGAGTCCCCACCAAGGTAGCAAAGCTAGCCACACCCGCCACGACACTACCAGCCGTCAACCCTAAAATTGGTACACTCCACTCACGTAACGGTAAACCATTGAGGCGACGGTCAAGCAACCATAACAGCATCAACATTGAGCTACAATTTACACCGACTGTAGCTAACACCAAACCAGGCGCACCAAAAGGTTTCACCAAAATCCAATCTAGGGAAGCATTCAAGATAATATTAAAGGTACTGATACGGAAAGGTGTCTGTCCATCACCCAAAGCATAAAATACCCGTACCAAAACATCGCGCCCCAAATACGCAAACATCCCAATGCCGTAGGAAATAAGTAGTGATGAAACTAACTGCGTAGCCTCCTGTTTAAACGCACCACGTTCATACACCACCTGCACAATCGGCACAGACAACGCCACCATCAACGCCCCCAAAGGTAGCATTGTCACAGCAGTGAGTAATAACCCCTGACGAATGCGTAACTTTAAGTCTGGCCAGTTTTCTGGTTCGGCGAGTTTGGCGAAAATGGGTAATAGGGGCAACAAAATTATATTAGAAATAATCCCCAAGGGAGTCTGTACTAATAAATTGGCATAGTTAAAACCAGCCGCCGCCCCCTGAATGGGACTAGCAAAATACAAGTCAGTCGCCACATTAATCGGCATCATCCCCGAAGAAACCGTTGCTGGAGTCATGATTCTAATCACTTCCTGAACTCCAGGGGATTTAAAATCAAACCTGAGCTTTAATGTACCGAGTCCTAACCGCCACTGTACAATTAACTGCACTACCCACTGAAGAATAGCCCCAGCTAAAGTTCCCCAAGCCAATACCATCCCACCGATGAGAGCGTATTCTGGCTTAATGATGTCTTTGCCATATTGCAAAGCCAACACACCAATACCAATCACCACCGTCACACTAGATAACAGGGGACTAATAGAAAGTAACCAATATTGATTAGCGGCGTTGAGAGTACCAAAACCAATGCCAATCAATCCAGCAAATAAAGCCATTGGGGCCATAATTTGCAGTTGTTCAATAGCGATCTCTCTAGTTTTGGCATCCAAACCATAACCGACAATATCAACAATATTATCTGCCAAGAAAATCTGCGCCACCGTCACCAGCAACAGCACACCCCCCACCAAAGTAGTCACCGTTTCCACCAGTGGGGCGGCTTCTTCTTTTTTACGCTTGGCTAAAACACTGATAATCGCACTATGTAACGGCCCGTTCACACCCCCTAGTAATACCAATAAGAATCCAGGGATGACATAGGCGTAACTATAAGCAGTAGCAGCCGCACCGACACCAAAAGCAGCAGCTACTGCTTGCTGTCTGATTAAACCGAATATTTTACTAATTAACGTGGCTGCGGCAACAATGCCAGCAATCCCAGCGAAAGAACGAGAGGGTTTTTGGTCTTGATTGCTCACAAATAATACCCGACAACTCTTGCAGACTGCATACCTGACTAAATTAAACCGGAAATTTTCCAGTCTGTCAGGCTAATTTTACGTGAAATTTCTTCCGTGTGTATCACTAGCCAAAAATGGGAAATATAAAGATGTTCATATTTGAAATTGGTTATACTCCAAAAACCGTCTTGTATAGACGCGATAAATCGCGTCTTCAAACACCAATTATCTACTCAGTTTTTTACCAGTGTTCTTGAATAGAAACATAGAGTATAAAAATACTCATCATAAAATATACAAATTTTGCTCCTATGGAATCCCCTACAAATCATCTTTTATTATCCAGCACTCAACTACAAGAACAATTAGAGCAACAAAAAACCCTAGCCAGGGTAATTGGGAGAATTCGGGAATCTCTAGACTTAGAAACAATTCTCAAAATTACTGTCCAAGAAGTACGCCAGTTGTTAAATACTGACCGTGTTGCCGTTTTTCAATTTGACCCTCAACAAGACTGGGCAGGAGAATTTATTGCTGAAGATGTTGCACCAGATTGGGTATCAGCCATGTCAGCCAAAGTATACGACCACTGTTTTGGCACACAATTTGCGGCTCATTATCAACAGGGAAGAGTGCAAGCAGTTGCAGATATTTACGCTGCCGGACTAAGTGATTGTCATATAGAAATTCTCAATAAATTTCAAGTACGTGCTAACCTCATTGTTCCTTTCTTAAGAGATCGGGATCTATGGGGATTAATTTGTATTCATCAGTGTAGGGAAACTCGCCAATGGCAAGAATCAGAAATTGAATTTATTCGCCAAATTGCTGACCATCTAACTATTGCTATTCAACAAGCCAAGCATTTCCAAGAAGTCCAATTACAAGCTGTAAAATTAGCGCAAGCAGCCCAGCGTGATCAAGTAATTTTTCAAATTGTTGATCAAATTCGCCCATCCCTAGATATTGAAACCATCCTTCACAGTACAACACAAGAAATTCGGCAGTTACTCCAAGCTGACCGAGTGGCCATATTTCGCTTTAATCCTGATTGGAGTGGTAACTTTGTCGCTGAATCTTTCGCTGATGGATGGACACCTTTGGTAGATGTGCTACCTGTAATTAATGACACCTACTTACAACAAAACCAAGGGGGACGTTACGCTCACAATGAGACATTTACTGCCAATGACATTTATCAAGCTGGATTAAGTGAATGTCATGTTGTCTTATTGGAACAATTTCAGGCAAAAGCCTTTGCTACTGTGCCAATTCTTCAAGGTGATCAACTCTGGGGAGTCATCGCTGCTTACCAAAATTCTGCTCCTAGACAATGGCAAGCTTATGAAGTTGAATCTTTAAGTAAAATTGGTACACAAATTGGTGTAGCGTTGCGTCACCACGAGTTACTAGCACAAGCTCACAACCAAGCAGAGCAACAAAAGGCCTTAACTGGTGTAATTACTCGGATTCGTCAATCCCTAGATTTAGAGACTATCTTTCAGACTACTGTCACCGAAGTCAGGCAAATGCTACAAACCGATAGAGTAGCAATTTTTCAATTTAATCTTCAGCAAGACTGGGCGGGAGAATTTATTTCTGAAGATGTCGCCACTAGTTGGAACTCAATCATAGCTGCCAAAGTCTATGACCACTGTTTTGGGGAACAATTTGCAGCCAATTATCAACAAGGTCGGGTGCAGGCTGTGGCGGATATCTACGACGCACAATTGAGTGACTGTCATACTGAGATTCTGGGCAAATTTCAAGTCAGAGCTAATTTGGTAGTACCACTGGTGAAACAAGGTAATTTATGGGGTTTATTGTGCGTTCATCAATGCAACCAGCCCAGAATTTGGCAGCCTTCAGAAATTGAATTTGTCAGCCAAATTGCCGAAAACCTGGGAGTAGCCCTACAACATAACAAGCTGTTATTAGCAGCCCAATACCAAGCAGAGCAACAAAAGACATTAACTAGCGTCATTACCCGGATTCGTGAATCTCTAGATTTAGAGACAATTTTTCAAACTTCTGTCAGCGAGGTACGACAACTACTACAAGCTGATCGTGTGGGAGTCTTTCGTTTTGACAAGCAAACCAATTGGGAAGGAGAATTTGTCTATGAAGATGTAGCTGACGGCTGGAATTCGGCAATAGCAGAAAAAGTTTATGACTACTGCTTTGGTCAAAGCTTTGCCTCACTTTATACTCAAGGTCGAGTGAATGCGATCGCTGACATTTATCAAGGAAGTTTTCCACCCTGCTACATCCACATTCTAGAACAATTTCAAGTGCGTGCCAATCTAGTCGCACCGCTTTTAAAAGAAGGTGAACTTTGGGGCTTACTCTGCATTCACCAATGTAAAGCCACGCGCCAATGGCAATCTTCAGAAATTGAATTTGTCAGCCAAATAGCCGAACAACTGGGAGTCGCTTTAAAACAGGATTCTTATTTAAAGCAAGTTCAAACCCAAGCCGTCCAGTTAGCAGAAGCTAACGAGAGAGAAAAAGCAATGGAGAGGCAAGAATTACTGGCTGCAACCATTGATAAAATTCGTCAGTCTCTTGATATCAAAACTATTTTTAGAACGACTACCCAAGCTGTCCGTGAGTTGTTAGAAGTAGAACGAGTCGCTATATATCGCTTTAACTCTGATTGGAGTGGTAAATTTGTGGCTGATTCCTTCAAAGATGGCTGGAAACCCATTACACAAATTCAACCAATAGTTTTAGAAACCTTTGAAGACACACACGAAGATGATAAGTTACCCCGCAATGAAACTTTTGTTCCCATTCGCCAAGGAGAACAATTATGGGGATTATTGGTGGCTTATCAAAACTCGCAACCCCGCTATTGGAAAGATGAAGAAACAAACTTATTAGCTCAAGTAGGTGTGCAGTTAGGAATTGCTATTCAGCAAGGAGAATTACTTGAACAAACCAAACGTCAAACTCTAGAACTTACTCAAGCTTTGTATGAATTAAAACAGACCCAATCTCGATTAATTCAGGGAGAGAAAATGGCAGGTTTAGGACAATTACTTGCTGGTGTCGCCCACGAAATTAACAATCCTGTCAGTTTTATTTTTGGTAATCTGATCCATTTAAATGAATATACGCAAGAACTTTTAAATGTATTGCAGCTCTACCGTCAACATGAGTCCAGATTTCCAGATATCCAAGCAAAAGCCAAAAAAATAGATTTAGAATTTATCATCGAAGACTTACCCAAAACGCTAGATTCGATGAAAATAGGTGCAGAAAGGATTAATCAGATTGTACTGTCCTTAAGAACTTTCTCTCGTACTGATGAAGCCGAATTGAAATCAGTAGATATTCATGAAGGATTAGATAGTACCTTGTTAATTTTAGGGCATCGCCTCAAAAATAATAATCAACGCCCACCTATCGAACTTGTGAAAGAATATGGCAACTTACCTTTAATGGAATGTTACCCTGCACAACTTAATCAAGTATTTATGAATCTTATATGTAATAGCATTGACGCATTGGAGGAAAAATTTAAAACTATATGGCACAAGTATTTAGACTCATCAAAAAGCTGCCCCAAAGTACCTTTAACTATTTGGATAAACACGAAAACTGTGGATAACCAAGTTATTATTAAAATAGCTGACAATGGTTTTGGAATACCAAAAGAATTAACTGCAAATATTTTTGACCCCTTCTTTACCACCAAAGAACCAGGTAAAGGTACAGGGTTAGGTTTGTCTATCAGCCATCAAATAGTTGTAGAAAAACACCACGGTCAAATCAAGTGTTTGTCCACCCCAGGAGAAGGAACAGAATTCTTAATTGAACTTCCCTGTCCTCTGAGTAAGTAGGTAGGTGGAATTAGATGTAGGATGGGTTAGCATGGAGCAACCCTTCCTACTTAAGTGAATATTTTTAGATCAAGTTGTTTTTACTCAGCGACAACCTAAACTCTCGCGTGTAGAAATACCAGTCAAAGAATTTACCCCATCGGCTCTTTCGCACATCAAAGATACTTGATAGCGGTCTATGATAGCGTCTGTAAAATCAGCCCCAGTAATATCAGCATCATAAAAACGGCTGCGAATTAAAGTAGCTTCCGTGAAAATGGCATTTTTTAAATTTGCACCATCTAAAGTCACCCGATCTACTAAAGCACCTGTTAAATTCGCGCCTTCTAAATTAGCTTTTAATAACACACCCTTAGTCAGAACAGCATTAGTTAAATTTGCACCTTGGAAATTTGTACCCCGCATTTCCGCCGCCACAAAAGTTACACCTTTTAAATCAGTGTTAGTAAAATCACGATTTTCCAGATTGGTATTGCTGTAATTAATTGTATTAACTTGAGCAAAAGCTGGCTTGGGATTGATGATGATCCAAAACCAAGCCAGCAGCAAAATTAGAATTAAACTAAATAATCTCAGCCAAATCTTCTTCATCAATCCCAGTCCTGAGTTGCGTTAGCGGTAGCGCGGCGTTTAGCCGGTCTTGAGTTCCGAGTTAAAAATTAAGAGTGATAAGTGAATTATAAAGAATTCCTTCTTACTCAACACTCAGCACTACTCACTACTCACTACTCACTACTCACTACTCATAACTCAGCACTCAGCACTACTCACTACTTCCAATCCTTCCCAATGCGGATTGTAATGTCTGATTCTAAGTCCCCTGTGGATTTAACCTCAACTAAACCCAATCCTAAGATTTTTTGGAGGTTAATTGCTGCCGAGCGATCGCCTCTTTGCACAATAATTTGGGTTTGGCGTTGGGTATCAGGCCAAGTTGGGACGGTGTAAATATTTGTAAAGCCTTTCTGTTTCAAGTAAGCAATAACTTTTTCAGTTAGCTGAGGTTGATTAGAAGCATTTTGAATAGCAATTTTGAGCTTAGAAACTGGTCGTGAATCTGGCTTCAGACCAGGTATATCTACGCCTACATAATTATTCAATAGATTTTGTTGTCCGTTCAGATTCAGCCAATAGCTATTAGGATCTTTACTAAATTTGCTGAATGTACCAGGTAACATGGCCATTTGGAAATTATCCCGTTCCAAGTTCACGGAAAAATTCACCAAAGCCATCATTTCTTCTATCTTCAAATTTGTATCAAAATATTTCCGCATCAGCCGGGTTAATTGGGGCAATCGGGGTAAGACTGTAGGACTAGTAAGCCTTCGCAGCAATGCGGTCACTAGTGCTTGTTGTCGTTGTACCCTAGGTAAATCCCCTAAACCTTCTTCTCGGTAACGAGCAAACACTTCTGCTTGTTCGCCGTTGAGAGTTTGCCAGCCACTAATTAAACTTATCGTTGAGCCACTGCTGGGGTCTTGATATGACATGGCTGTGGGGACAAAAACTTCTACCCCACCCAACTGATCAACTAATTGCCTTAAACCACTAGTAGAAATACGGATATAGCGGTCAATCCGGGCATTATTAAGAGTCCGACTGACTGTCCGTGCTGCTAAAACTGGCCCTCCTTTAGTATTAGCTTCAGACACCCTATTTAATCCCTGTTCTGGGATAGCAATCATGGTATCGCTAGGAATTGACAGTACCCGCATGGTTTTACTGCTGGGGTTGATTCTGGTTAGGAGCATGGTATCGCTATTGCCAGAAAAGCTTTCCGGTGAGCCATCGACTGCACCTTTAACTGGCTCAATCCCCATAATCAGAATATTCATTGGTTTAGATATCTGATATTGGGAAATTTTGCTCCACAGTTCCCCAGGTAGCGGCGTTTTTTGCTCATCTTGACCAGCAAATCCCAATTCTTCGTCTGTGCGGTCTAGGTTACTCCATAAAGGAGTCCAAAGTGCCAAAGTGGATACTAATAGACCAGACATAATGATGCCTAGCACAGATGTCAAAATCCACAATAACCAGCGAGGCATTGTCAAGCCCAACCGATCATACAGCTCATTGGGAATTGCCCCTACAGACAGGGCGACATTGCGAGAACTGTTAGCTGCTTCTTCTTGAGGGATGACTTCCAGGTCTTTTGCTGATGGCGGTATGACCTGATTATCTATACGTTGTATTTGTGAAGGTCTGACCTCTAATTCTAAATTCGGTATTTGTTGAGGCGTGACTTGATTTTCTGACCATTGAACCTGTTTAATCACAATTATCTCCCCACTCATCCACTCCCTAAAAGTTATGTTAATGCAAGCCACCAAACTTGCCAGTGTCAGACCGCACTGTACACTTGAAATGTTCTAGCGTAGGTCTGTATGACAACATGAGTAGTTCTTTGTTCCCAGTAATCCTGGCAGGTGGTAAAGGTGAGCGTTTTTGGCCTCTTAGTCGCCAAGACCGACCCAAGCAATTTTTAAGTCTTGATGGTAGCTCTAGAAGTCTCTTACAAGCAACTGCCGATCGACTGCTTTCTTTTGCAGGTAGTTGGAATGACTTGTGGGTAATTACTTCTAGTCAGCTAGCTACAGGAGTGCGGCAACAATTACCAGAATTGTCATCTCTAAATTTGCTGGCTGAACCGCAAGGTAGAGATACTGCTGCTGCTGTTGCTTGGACAAGTTTGGAAATTCAAAAACGTTACGGAGACGACGCAATTATCGGCTTTTTTCCCTCTGACCACTGGATAGCTGACCCACAGGCGTTTAAACGCACATTAGATGCGGCTATCCAATTAGCGGCAAGCAAACCAGCGATTGTCACGTTGGGTATTAAGCCTACCTTCCCATCAACTGGTTACGGCTACATTGAACAAGGCGAACACATTGGTAGCTTTAATGAGTTGCCAGCCTATCACGTCAACCGCTTTACTGAAAAGCCCAACCGTGAAACAGCAGAAACATTTCTGTCTACGGGGAGATTTAGCTGGAATAGCGGTATGTTCGTGTTTCGCGCTGGTGTTGTTCTCAAGGAACTGTATACCCATGCACCAGAAATTATTGAACAAATAGCACAAAAAGGCGTTGATGTCTATCCCCAATTGCCTAAAAAAAGTATAGACTATGCACTCATGGAAAAAACCAATCTAGCATATGTTTTACCAGCAGAATTTGGATGGGACGACTTAGGCGACTGGAATGCGATCGAACGCCTCATGAAAAAACCCGAAAATCCCAACGTGGAACTTGCTACCCATGTGGGTTTAGATACAAAGGGGGCGATTGTTTATGCTACTAACCCTGAAGATGTAGTTGTTACTATTGGTTTAGAGGACGTGGTAATTGTGCGCGATCGCAATGTCACTCTCATAGTTAATAAAGAACGCACCCAGGAAATTAAGCAAATCCTCAAAACCCTACAAAGCGATCCCCGATTTACCGACTTGCTATAACTCTTATTGTATAAAACTTAAAACCCTTGGCAGATGCGTAAAACTATTGCCCGTATTATAACTTGACTGTCTGTGCTGTCAAAGGGAGCAGGGAGCAGGGAGCAGGGAGCAGGGAGAGAATTTTTATAAATCCCAATCCCCAATCCCAATCCCCAATCCCAATCCCCAATCCCAATCCCCAAT